>NZ_JBHVYE010000012.1:0-230655 GCF_042881135.1 Streptomyces sp. NPDC058284 | reverse complement strand
GGCGGCCGGCCGGGTGTACCGCCCGGCGGGTACGGGCCCGCTTCCGTGGAGGGGCTGCGTCGTGGCTGGTCGCGCAGTTCCCCGCGCCCCTGAGGGGGCGGGCACCGTTAGGGGCGCGGGGAACTGCGCGCTCGGCCCCCACCGGTGTGCGGCCGGGGATAGCGGCTGGCGGGTCAGGGGCGGTTTTCCGGGTGCGGCTGTGTTGTGGCTGGTCGCGCAGTTCCTCGCGTCCCTGACGGGGCGGGGCTAGTCGTCGGCGAGCTCGGCCACCCCGGTGACGCGATGCAAGGGATACGTACGGACCTCATCCGCCGTGTGGTCGTACGCGGTGACGAAGCCGCCCTCCACCCGCACGGGGGCGATCACCCGCTGACTCGCGGAGCCCTCCGCGTTCACGTACCCGATCCAGACGGCCTCCCCCGTCAGCACCGCGGCCTGCATCGTCGCGAGCGTCTCCGCGGCCGTGGTGCGCGGCAGCCGCCCGTCGGAGGCGGAGGCGGCGGCGGCAGGAGTCTCCTTGCGGGGCGCCGTAGACGCCAGATCACCCGCACGGATCGCCCGTACCGCCGCGTCGATGAGCGTAGGACCGGGCAACGGCGGCCCGTCTGGCACCGGCTCGGGCGCCGAACGCGGCGGCGTGCGATGCGCATGGGCACGGGTGATGAGGACGTCGCCCTCCGCGCTCTCCGCAGCCGGCGCGAACCCCATGGCGCGCAGCCCCTCCAGGAGTGCGGCGGGATCCGCCTGGGCGGCGAGCACGGTGGGCGCAAGACGCCGCAGCCGCAGGCTCTGGGCGCGCTTGTCGGCCAAGATCTCGTTGAGCAGGGCCTCGTCGTCGCAGCGTACGTACGCGGAGGCGGCACCGATCCGCAGGTGGCCGTGTCTGCGCGCCACGTCGTCGATCAAGTAGGCGAGGGGCTGCGGAACCGGCGTACGGGAGTGGGCGGCCAGGAAGGCGTGCAGGTCGGACGCGGCCTGCCCGGCGTCGAGCGCGCGGCGTACGGAGCCGGGCGTGAAGCGGTAGACGGTGGCGCCGCCCTTCGACTCGACGTCGGCGAGCACGGCGAGGGCGTCGGCGAGAGGTCGCTCCAGTGGGCCGGGGGCCACGGCGGTGAGGTCGGCCTGGAGCAGGACGTGGTCGAGGGGTTCGGGGAGGAGGGGCGCGAGGAGCCGCGCGGCACGGGCGGCGGCGACACTCTGCTCGCCGGTTCCGCCGGTTCCGCCGGTTCCGCCGGTTCCGCCGGTTCCGCCGGGCCCTCCGGCTTCGCTGCCCCCTCCGCGCTGCGTTCCGCCCTCCGGCAACAACGCCCGCCCGTGCGCCGACAGCGCCCCGCGCCCCGTGACACCCAGCAACTCGGCCTCGCTCAGCGTCCATCGGGCGATGCGGGAGCGCAGGTCCTGGAGGGTCGGGGAGTCGGAGGGATTGGCGGCGCCGTCCTTGGCGGAAGCGGAAGCGGAAGCGGAGGCAGAGGTAGAAGCGGGGACGGGACGCGGGCGCCCGGCGGCGGGGCGCTCCCAGCGGAGCCGGGCGAGGAGGGAGTCGGGGTCGGGCGCGGCGCCCTCGGGCAGCGCGGCGAGCAGGTCGAGGACGCGGTGGCGGACCTCGGGGGCGGCGGAGCGGTCCAGGTGCGGGCCGAGCGCGGAGAGCGTGCGGTCCTTGCCGTCGCGACCGCCGACGAGGCCGGCCGTGCGGGTGGCGGCGAGCCACGCGGTGGCGAGGGCGGACCAGCGCTCGGCGGCGGGCAGCTCCTGCCACTCGTCGTAGGCGGGGGTCGCGGCGTACCGCTCGTCGGCCTCGCCGTCGGAGGCGAGCAGGCCCGCCGCGTAGGCCAGTTCGACCCAGAAGGCGGCCATCGGCTCCGACGTGTCGAGCGCCACCGCCGTCCGCTTCAGGTCGCGCACGCTGAGGCCGCCCGCGCGCAGCACCGCGGGGCCGCCCTCGTCCCATTCCTTCAGGAGTTCCTCGACGGTGGCGAGCGCGGTGTACGCCTGGCCCGCGGCGGTCGCGTCCACAACCTGTGGACGGTGCTCGCGCGCCGCCCCGACGGGCGGCGGCGTCGGCTCGGTCGTGCGGTGGGCGCGTCCTGCGCGCAGGTGCAGGGCGGCCTCGCGGGGCAGGACGACCGTGCCGGGAGCGGTGGGCAGGAGCAGCCCCCGGTCCAGGAGCCACCGCAGGTGCCGGGCGGGCTCGGCGGTGACCTGCCCGTACGGAGGCCCCCACACCAGCCGGGACAGTACTTCCACGGACTCGGTGGGCGCCTCGTCGAGCAGTGCGGACATCCGGGTGCGGTCGGTGAACAGCGCGGTCAGGGACCGCACGGCGGAGACGGGATCGTGGGTCGTGGGCAGCCCGGCCGCCGCGACGATGTCCTGCACCCGGTTGGGCGACATCCCCGCCGTGGCCTCGGCGACGGTCGGCCCGAGGCCGGTCGGGGACGGATGCTGCGGGGTGGGGGCGAGCAGCTCACGGGCGGTACGGACGAGCCGGAGCCGGTCGTCGGAGCCCCACACCAGGGCCTGCTCGTGCAGGGTGGCGAGGGCGCGGGGCAGCGCCTCCTCGACGGCGGGGTCCCCGTCGTCCCCCGCGAGCAGCGCGCGCACCTCGTCGTACGAGGCGGGCTCCGACGCCACGGCGAGCGCCTCCGCCACCTGCTGTGCGAACCGGTCGAGCCGCTCAAGGGCCCGCACCACGGAGGCGCGGGTGCCCGCGCGGGTGGCGAGCTGGGTGAGGTCCGTCGGCACGGGGCTGAGCAGATCGGGCCGCGCCCGCAGCAGCCCGGCGAGCGCGCCGTCGCCACGCGACCGGAGGGCCTCGGCGAGGGAGCGGGGCGTGTCCGCGCCGCGCGGCGACGCGCTGGCGCTGTCCGTGGGCTGCGGCTCGTCGGTGCTCATCCGGTTCACGGTAGCGGGTCGGGTTGGAGTGGTGGGGGTGCCGACCGGTGCCGACGCGCCTGCCGCACGCCCACCACCGCGACACGCGCCCCGAGTTCGGCCGCCGCCTACCCCTCCCTTCCGCCGAACGCCGCCAGTGCCTCCGCGTCCGTGGCGCGGGCCCGCACGTAGTAGTCGGCCCATGCGGTGATCTCCGGGTAGTCGGAGTCCCGGGTCACGTCGGTGACCGCCGCCTCGATGTCGTAGTGCGTCGTCCGCAGGTCGATGCCCGGGCCCAGGAGTGCCCAGTGGGCGCCCGGGCTGCCGTAGGGCATGCCGACGCTGCCGGGGTTGACCACCGTGCGGCCGTGCGCGAGGCGGACGAACGGCATGTGGGTGTGGCCGCAGACCACCGTGCGTACGTCCGGGTCCACCCCGCCGAGGACTTCCTGCCACCGTTCGAGAGGGGAGTCGACGAGGACGATCTCCTCGTCGTCGCGCGGTGTGGCGTGGCAGAACAGGACGTCGCCGAGGCCGTCGAGGCGCAGGCGCGCCGAGGGCGGCAGGGCGGCCAGCAGGGCGAGGTGGTCGGGGCGGAGCTGCTCCGCGGCCCAGGGAGCGATGGGGTCGGGGAACGTGTCGCGCTCGCCGCGGCGGTGTTCGAGCAGCTCGCGGTCGGCGTTGCCGCTGATCCAGACGGCGCGGTCACCGAGGCCGACCAGCGCGTCGAGGACCTGGACGGGCTGCGGTCCTGCCGCGATGTCGCCGGTCAGCACGATGCGGTCCGCCGCGCGTACGTCCGGTTCGGCGAGGACCGCCTCCAGGGCGGGGAGGACGCCGTGGATGTCGGACAGGACGGCTATTCGATTCAGCATGTGACCAGGGTGAGGCGGGGGGCGCGTGGGGGCGGTCTCTTTCGCTGCGCGCGTACGAGGGGAGGGGGTACGAGGGAGGGGGCACGAGGGAGGGCGTACGAGGGCAGAACGCAGCCAAGATGATTCTGGCCGGTGGCGGCCCGGGCCAGGCCCCGGCGCCCCCTGTAGCCGACGTCACCACCGCGAACCGTCCCCATGCGGCACACTGGACGTTTGGCCTAAGGAAAGGGCGCTCGCGTGAACGGTCCCCTCATCGTCCAGTCGGACAAGACTCTCCTGCTCGAGGTCGACCACGAGCGGGCCGACGCCTGCCGCCGGGCCATCGCGCCCTTCGCGGAGCTGGAGCGGGCGCCCGAGCACATCCACACCTACCGCGTCACCCCGCTCGGGCTGTGGAACGCGCGAGCGGCCGGGCACGACGCGGAGCAGGTCGTGGACGCGCTCGTGGAGTTCTCCCGCTACCCCGTACCGCACGCGCTGCTCGTCGACGTGGCCGAGACGATGGCGCGGTACGGGCGGCTCACGCTCTCCAAGCACCCCACCCACGGGCTCGTCCTCACCACCACCGACCGGCCCGTCCTCGAAGAGATCCTGCGGTCGAAGAAGGTGCAGCCGCTCGTCGGCGCCCGGCTCGACCCGGACACCGTCGCCGTGCACCCCTCCGAGCGCGGGCAGATCAAGCAGACGCTGCTCAAGCTGGGCTGGCCCGCCGAGGACCTCGCCGGATACGTCGACGGTGAGGCCCACACGATCGACCTGGACGAGAGCGGCTGGTCGCTGCGGCCCTACCAGCAGCAGGCCGTCGAGGGGTTCTGGCACGGCGGCAGCGGTGTCGTCGTGCTGCCCTGCGGCGCGGGGAAGACCCTCGTCGGCGCCGGGGCCATGGCGCAGGCCAAGGCCACCACGCTCATCCTCGTCACCAACACCGTCTCCGCCCGCCAGTGGAAGCACGAGCTGGTGAAGCGGACCTCCCTCACGGAGGACGAGATCGGCGAGTACAGCGGGACCAGGAAGGAGATCCGGCCCGTCACCATCGCCACGTACCAGGTGCTGACGACCAAGCGGAAGGGCATCTACCCGCACCTCGAACTCTTCGACTCGCGCGACTGGGGACTCGTCATCTACGACGAGGTGCACCTGCTGCCCGCGCCCGTCTTCAAGTTCACCGCCGACCTCCAGGCCCGCCGCCGCCTCGGGCTCACCGCGACCCTCGTACGGGAGGACGGGCGCGAGTCCGACGTCTTCTCGCTCATCGGGCCCAAGCGGTTCGACGCCCCGTGGAAGGAGATCGAGGCGCAGGGCTACATCGCGCCCGCCGACTGCGTCGAGGTCCGGGTCAATCTGACGGACGGCGAGCGGCTCGCGTACGCCACCGCGGAGGCCGAGGAGAAGTACCGCTTCTGCGCGACCACCGCCACCAAGCGGAAGGTCACCGAGGCGCTGGTCAAGAAGCACGCCGGTGAGCAGACCCTCGTCATCGGGCAGTACATCGACCAGCTCGACGAGCTCGGCGAGCACCTGGACGCGCCCGTCATCAAGGGCGAGACCACGAACGCGCAGCGCGAGAAGCTCTTCGGCGCCTTCAGGGAGGGCGAGATCTCCGTCCTCGTCGTGTCGAAGGTCGCCAACTTCTCCATCGACCTGCCGGAGGCCACCGTCGCCATCCAGGTGTCCGGCACGTTCGGCTCGCGGCAGGAGGAGGCCCAGCGGCTCGGCCGGGTCCTGCGGCCCAAGGCCGACGGGCACGAGGCGCGCTTCTACTCCGTCGTCGCCCGCGACACCATCGACCAGGACTTCGCCGCCCACCGGCAGCGGTTCCTCGCCGAGCAGGGGTACGCGTACCGGATCGTGGACGCGGACGAGCTGCTCGCCGGATAGCGGCGCGCGGTGGGTGCTCAGACCCTCGCGAGCATGACCACGGGAATCGCCAGGGGCGACGTCAGCGCGAACGCCGTCCGCAGCCATGCCGCGCGCGAGTCGCGCGGTGTCAGCCAGCCCGCCGTCAGGCAGCCGAGTCCCGCGAAGGCCGCGAGGCCGTAGCGGGCCACCAGATCCTGGTGTTCCGACGACGCCGCGTCGCCGAGCTCCGCGTCGAGCGCGACGATCCACCAGCCGATGACGAGGAGCAGCAGGACGGCCGGGGTCGCCAGGGCCAGCGCGAGGACGCGGGCTTGGCGGGGGACGGGGTTCGCGGCGGCATGGGCGGCGTTACGGGCGGCCCAGTCGGCGCGCGACTCCGGCTCGGCGCGGGGCTCCGGCTCGGCGCGCGACTCCGGTTCGGTGCGGGAGGTCGTCTCGGTGCGGGAGGTCGTCTCGGTTCGCGGCTCGGTGGTCATGGGGGGAGTCAACCGCCGCGCGCGGGGGCGGCACCTCTGTCCGCGTACTCAGGTACGTACTCAACATCGGCAGCAGCGCCAGCGCGAGCAGTGGGTACGGCGCCGCCAAGGCCTGCTGCCACCACGGCAGGTGAAGGTCCAGGTCGCCCTCGTGCGGCAGCAGCCAGAACGTGCGGGACGCGAAGAGCACGGCGCAGACCGCGGCCAGGCGCCGTCGGCCCTCCGTGACCAGCACGGCGAGGAGCGGCACGCACCACACCCAGTGGTGGGACCAGCTGATGGGCGAGATCAGCAGGGTCGTGAACGCGGTCAGGAGCAGCGCGCGGGGTTCGTCGCGGGTGCGACTCGCCAGCCAGAGGCCGGCGGCCGCTGTCAGGGCAGCCGGTAGGGCCCAGGCCGCGCCCGGCTCCGCATCGTGCAGCAGACGTGCGATCAGGCCTTGCAGCGACTGGTTGTCGACGATCCACGCCTTGCCGACGCGGCCCGTCTCGAAGACCCGCCGCGTCCAGAACTCGACGCTGGCGGCGGGCAGTACCAGCGCGCCGAGCAGCACCGTGCCGGTGAGCGAGGCGAGCGCGGTGGCCGCCTCACGGGTGCGGCCCCGCAGGAAGAGGTGCGCGATGAAGACGGCCGGGGTCAGCTTGATGCCGGCCGCGACGCCGAGCGCGAAGCCCTTGCCGACGGCACCGGGCGGCCGGGTCAGGTCCCACAGGACCAGGCAGACGAGCGCGAGGTTGATCTGGCCGAACAGCACGGTCTGGAAGACGGGTTCGAGCCAGAGGGCGAGGGCCGTGGCGGCGCAGAGGAGCGGGGCGCGGGCGGGGCGGCCCGCCAGTCGGCAGGAGAGGTGCACCAGGAGGGCGAGGAGGGCGACGTTGCCCGTCAGGAAGACGGCCTTCAGCGCGCCGAGGGGAAGCCAGACCGTCGGTACGAAGAGGATCGCGGCGAACGGCGGGTAGGTGGCGGGCAGTTGCCACCGGGTGACCGTGAACCCGTACAGATCATGGCCGCCCGCGACGGCTGCGCCCTCGGCCCGGTAGACCAGGGTGTCGGCCATCGGGACGTGCTGGACGACGCAGAGAGCGGCCAGCGAGGTGAGGGAGACCGCGAGCAGGGTGACGCCTGATGCGAGGGGTGATGGAGTGGTCACGTTGCGTGGTGGCACGGCGTGACTTTAGTGGATGGCGGGGCTGGAGGTGAGGGAGGTCGGCGGGCGACGTAGGGGTACTGGGCGCCGGGCGGTCGGCGAGGGGCTGTCGGGTCAGCGGGGGCGGGCGCGGGTCAGCGGCGCCGTACGCCCGCTTCCTCCGCGTACTCGCCGAGCACCACGACCCCGAACGCGGCGCTCACGAAGGCCTTGGCGGCGCGCAGGGCGCCGCCCGCGCGGGGCGGATGCGTGGTGCCGCCGCGGGCGGCGGTCGCGGAGTCGGCGGTCTCCGCGAGGGTGGCGGCGGACCGGGCGGACGCGGGAGTGAAGGTCGCTGTGCTCATGTCTCCATGCTGCTTTCCCGCCTCCATCCGCGCATCGGCCTGCGGTGCAACCCGCCCTCGGCCTCCGGTGCACCCTGCGAGGGATCCCGTACGCCTTAAGAGGGATGCCGCCCCCTAGGGTCCGGGTCCCGGTCCGAGTCCCGGTCAGAGTCCCGTCCTGAGCCCCTCTCGGGGGTACGGCGGCGGGGCTGGGGAGGCCGCCGGGGACGAGTCCGCGTAGGCGCCCCCGCCCGGAGGCGGTACCGTCGAGAGCGCTGGGCACAACCGCGGCGCGTCAACGCAGCCGCCCCGGAGGGGACTTCGTGGGGATCGAGAGCGATCAGCTGGTCTACGACTATCTGAGCCGGGTCGGAGACCTGGCGCAGCAGCGGCAGTTGCCGTCCGGCGACCGGATGCGGCTCGTCTCCGAGCTGCGGAACCGGATCGACCGGGGGCGGGCCACGGGCGCCGGTGACAGCCCCGCCACCGTCCGCCGCATCCTCGCCCGCCTCGGCACCCCGGAAGAGATCGTCGAAGCGGCGGGCGGCGCCTCCGGTGACGTACCGGACGGGGCGGGTGCGTCGGACGCGTCCGGTTCCACGGGTGCGCCGACGGGCCCGAGCGTGCCCCGGCCGAGGATGCCCCGCCCCCGACCCCGACAGCGGCTCCAGCCCCGCGCCCACCTGCGTCAGGAGTCCGACGACGGACCGGACGCGGACGGCGACGGCGCCCCCCGGCGGCTGCGGCGCATCGTGCCCCGGCCCCGCCGCTCCACCCCGGAGCCCCCCGAACCCGTGGAGTTCGAGGGGGCCTCGCCGCCGCACCTCGCGGGCTCCGACGAACTGGGGCCCAGCGGGTCCGAACCCGACTGGTGGCGGGTGGACAGCAGCCCGTTCGGCGTCGCCGACAGCGTTCCCGGGTTCGTCGGCGGCGTGGAGATCCCCGAGATACTCAAGCCCCCGCCCTCGAAGGACGACGCGCGCCGGCGCGGCCCCCGCCTCACCAAGGGCGGCCCCGCGACCTCGGACGAAGAGGAAGTTGAGGACGAGTACGAGGAGTACGAGGAGGGCGAGGAAGAGGAGGAGGGAGCGGAGGAAGCGGAGGAACCGGGGGTCGGGCGGCGCCGGTGGCGGTTCCCCCGGGGCCGGGCAGCCACGGGCGCAGGCACAAGCACCGGCACCGGAATCAGCTTCAACAACCCACTGCTCCTGCTCGCCGCCGCGCTCCTCACCGTCGGCGCGGTCCTCGGCAACTTCCTCGCCCTCGGCGTCGGCTGGCTCATCGCCTACACCACCCGCAGGCTTTCCCGCGCCGAGGCGAAGTTCGCGGCGCTGGGGCTGCCCGCGCTCTCGGTGGCGGCCGGGATCGGCTGGCTGTGGGGGCGCGGCAACGGCCGTTGGGGCGAGCCGATAGCGGACGGGCACATGAGCGACGCGATCGCCGACACCTGGCCGTGGGTGGTGCGCGGCGCGGCCGTCGCCTCCGCGCTCTTCCTGCTGTGGAGGTCGCAGCGGCAACGGCTGTGAGGGGCTGGGGGACGCGGACGGCGGGGGTTCAAAGACAGGCTCTGAGGGGCTGGGGGACGCGGACGACGGGGGTTCGAAGACAGGCTCCGACAGCGGCGCCCGCTACTTCTCCGTCAGGTCCGCCCGCAGCTCGTCCAGGATCTTGTCCGCAGCGGTGTAGCCGATGCCCTGGATCCACAGCTCGTCCTGGACGGTGTGGACGTTGCCCGACCTCACCGCCTTCATGTTCTTCCACAGGCCGCTGCCGACGGTCTGCGTCTCCTTGGACTTCTTCGGATCGCCGTACGTGGAGCGGAAGATGACGTCCGTGTCCGCGAGATCGATCTTCTCGGGGGACAGGTCGTAGGAGAAGCCGTCCTTCGCCTTCGCGGAGATCGGCGCGCGGCCGAGGCCGACGTCCTTGAGGATCGTGGCGATGAAGCTCTGGTCGCCGTAGAGGCGGATGTCGGCGCCCTCCATGAAGCGGAGGATGTTGACGTGGGTCCGCGCGGCCTTCGCGGGGCCGCCGATGGCCGCGGTGACCTTCTTGGCGTGTGCCCGGTAGTCGGCGACGGCCTTCGCCGCCTCGGCCCGCTTGCCCAGCGCCTCGGCGTGCAGCTGGAAGTTGGCCTTCCAGGGATAGCCGGTGGTCTCCGTCATGACGGTCGGGGCGATCGCCTTGAGCTGGTCGTACTTGGCGGCGTGCCGGATCTTGGAGGTGAGGATCAGGTCCGGCTTGAGCCCGGCGACGGCCTCCAGGTTCGGGTTCATCATCTCGCCGACGTCCTTGATGCCGCTGACCTTGTCCCTGGGCAGGTAGCCGGGGAGGCCCGACGCCGCCTCGACGTGCGTGGAGCCGACCGGCTTCACACCGAGCGTGATCGCCGAGTCGAGTTCGGCGGTGTCGAGGACGACGACGCGTTCGGGCTTCTCGGGCACCTTCACCTCACCCATGGCGGTCTTCACCGTCCGGGTCCTGCCGGAGGTCCCGGAGCCTCCCGAGCTGTCGGAGTCCGAGGAGGAGCCGCAGGAGGTCAGGGTGAGCGCGCCGGTCAGGGCCAGCACGCCGGTGAGGAGTGCGCGGCGGCGCAGCGGGGAGCGGAAGCGGGTCATGGGGACACCTTTCACGAGGGCCTCGGGGCGGGGGCGGTCGCGGACCAGGGTGCTCCGGGGACGACCAGGGGGGAGCCGGTCACGGGGTCCGGTACGACCACGCACTCCAGGCCGAAGACCTCGCGCACGAGGCTCTCGGTGACGATCCGCGCGGGGGCGCCCTCGGCGACGACCGCGCCGTCCTTCATGGCGACGAGGTGGTCGGCGTACCGTGCGGCCTGGTTGAGGTCGTGCAGTACCACGGCGACCGTGCGGCCCCGGTCGTGGTTCAACTGGCGTATCAGGTCGAGGACTTCCACCTGGTGGGCGATGTCCAGGTAGGTGGTGGGCTCGTCCAGGAGCAGCAGGCCGGTGTCCTGGGCGAGGGCCATCGCGATCCACACGCGCTGGCGCTGGCCGCCGGAGAGCGCGTCGACGGGGCGTTCGGCGAGCGCGGTGACGTCGGTACGTTCCATCGCCTCCGTCACCGCCTTCTCGTCGGCGTCGGACCACTGCTGCCACCAGTGCTGGTGGGGCTGGCGGCCACGGGCGACGAGGTCGGCGACGGTGATCGCCTCGGGGGCCACGGGCGTCTGCGGGAGCAGCCCGATCTGTTGCGCGATCTTCTTGGTGGGGAGCGCGGCGAGCGATGCGCCGTCGAGGAGGACGGCACCGCCGCGCGGTTTGAGGAGGCGGCCGAGGGCCCGCAGCGTCGTGGACTTGCCGCAGGCGTTGGGGCCGACGATGACCGTGACCTTGCCGTCGGGGAGCGCGAGGTCGAGGCCGTCGACGACCGTGCGGTCGTCGTAGGCGAGGGTCAGCCCGCGGGCCGAGAGGCGGGCGGCGGCGGGGGCGGCGGTCACTGCGTGCCTCCAGAGCGGCGGACGGAACGGGTGCGCGTGCTGTGGCCGCTCATGAGCAGCCAGATCAGGTACGGGGCGCCGACCGCCGCCGTCAGGACGCCCACCGGCAGCTCGGTGGGGGCGAAGAGGCGGCGGGCGAGGAGGTCGGCGAGGACCACGATCAGCGCGCCGAGCAGCGCCGATGAGAGCAGCGGGAGCTGGGCGGTGCGGGTCAGTCTGCGGGCGGTCTGCGGGGCGAGGAGCGCCACGAAGTCGACGGGGCCCGCGGCGCCGGTGGCGACCGAGGCGAGGACGACGCCGAGCAGGACGAGCCCGAGGCGTACGTGTCCCAGGCGGGTGCCGAGGGCCGTCGCCGTGTCGTCGTCCATGGTGACCGCGCGCTGGGCGCGGGCCGCCCACAGGACGCAGGGGAAGAGGACGAGCAGGGTGAGGCCGAGCGGGTTCGCCTCGGCCCAGCCGCGGCCGTTGAGGGAGCCCGTCAGCCAGATCTGGGCCTGCTGGGCGACGAGGTAGTCGCCCTTCGTCATGAAGAGCGTCGTCACCGAGCGCAGGGCGATGGCGAAGCCGATGCCGATCAGGACGAAGCGGGTGGCGTGCAGGCCGCCGCGCCATGCGAAGACGTAGACGAGGGCCGCCGCGGCGATGCCGCCGAGCACGGACAGGTAGGGCAGGACGGTGTACGAGGTGACCCCGAAGGTCATCGCGCCGACGGTGAGCGCGCTCGCGCCGTGGCTGACGCCGATGATGTCGGGGCTGGCGAGGGGGTTGCGGACGACGGTCTGGATCAGCGCTCCCGCGACCCCGAACGCGGCGCCGGTCAACAGGCCGACGGCCAGGCGGGGTTGGCGCAGGGTGCCGACGACCAGTTCGTCGGGGGAGGGGCGGCCGAGGACGACCTTGAGGGCCTCGGTGGGCGGTACGAAGGTCTCGCCGACGCAGAGGTACGCGAGGCAGCTCGCGGCGAGCAGCAGGGTGAGCGCGGTGGCGGCAAGGGCGGCCCGCCGGTGCACGAGGAAGGTGGCCCCGCGCACGCGGAGCACCGCGTATCCGGTGGGGCGGACGCGGCGTGGGGTGCGGGCCGGGGCGGGCGCGGGAGCGGGGGCCGGGGAGGCCGTGGTCACGCGGCCACCGCCCTGCGGCGTACGAGTGTCACGAGGAAGGGCACCCCGATGAGCGCCGTCATCACCCCGGCGGGCACCTCGCCGGGCGGGAAGACGATCCGCCCGGCGGTGTCGGAGGCGAGGAGCATGACGGGGCCGAGTACGGCCGCGAGCGGCAGCACCCAGCGGTGGTCGCCGCCGATGAGGGCGCGGGCGATGTGCGGCACGGCCAGGCCGATGAAGGCGATGGGTCCCGCGGCGGCCACGCCCGCTCCGGTGAGGACCGTCGCGCCGAGCCCGCCGACGATCCGTACCGCCGCGACGTTCTGCCCCAGTCCCTTCGCCACGTCCTCGCCGAGCGCGAGCGCGTCCAGGCCGCGTGCGACGGCGAGGACGAGCACCAGGCCGACGAGGAGGAACGGCCAGATCCGGCCGACGATCTGGGCGTCGCGTCCGGAGAGCGAGCCGACCTGCCAGAACCGGAACTCGTCGAGAGCGGAGGCCTTGGTGGTGAGGACGGCGGTCGTCACGGAGACGAGGAGGGCGTTGATCGCGGCGCCGCCGAGCGCGAGTTTCACGGGGGTCGCGCCGCCCCGGCCGCCGGCCGCGACGGCGTAGACGGCGACGGAGGCGAGAGCGGCTCCGGTGAACGCCCACCAGACGTATCCGGTCAGGGTGTGGACGCCGGCGTAGGCGATGGCGAGGACGACGGCGGCCGACGCGCCCTGGCTGATGCCGAGGATGCCGGGGTCGGCGATGGGGTTGCGGGTCATGCCCTGGAGGACGGTGCCCGCCAGTGCGAGCGAGGCGCCGACCAGCACGCCGAGCACCGTGCGGGGCAGCCGCATCCCGCGGACCACCTCGGCGGAGTCGCCGTGCCCGCCGTGCAGCAGGGCGTCGAAGACGGCGGTGGGCGCGATGGCGCGGGCGCCGACGGCGAGGCTGAGCAGAACGGCGAGCAGCAGGGCCACGACGGCCGCCGCCAGCACGGCGGCACGTCGGACGGGCACACGCATCGGCTGGGCTCGTTTCACGCGGAGGGCGGGCAGGCACTCGTGGAGCATGACGTGGCTCGGTAAGGCGAGGCTAAGTCTAGGGCGGGCGGTGCGCCCGGCCTCGGCAGAATGGGCGCATGAGCTCACACACGCTGACCGTCGGCTTCGACCTCGACATGACCCTGATCGATTCCCGGCCCGGCATCAAGGCCGCCTATCAGGCGCTTTCCGCGGCGACGGGAACGTACGTCGACGCCGACCTGGCCGTGACGCGGCTCGGCCCGCCCCTGGAGGAGGAACTGAAGAACTGGTTTCCGCAGGAGAAGATCCAGGAGGTGGGCGACCTCTACCGTGAGATCTACACCACACACGCCATCGCGCCGACGCTCGCGATGGCCGGTGCCCGTGAGGCCGTCGCGGCGGTCCACGCGCACGGCGGCCGGGCGATCGTCGTGACCGCCAAGCACGAGCCCAACGCGAAGCTCCACCTGGCGCACCTCGGCATCGAGGCCGACGCCGTCATCGGCTGGCTGTGGGCGGAGGCGAAGGCCGAGGCGCTGCGCGAATACGGCGCGGCGGTGTACGTCGGGGACCACACCGGTGACGTACGCGGCGCACGTACGGCGGGCGCGCTGTCCGTCGCGGTGGCGACCGGGCCGTGCGACGCAGCGGAACTGCGCGCGGCGGGCGCGGACGTGGTGCTCGGCGGCCTCGCGGAGTTCCCCGCGTGGCTCGACGCTTACGTGGCGCGGGGCGCGGCTAGCTAGTGCCGGACCTGGCCCGGCGCCGCTGGAAGGCGATGCCGCGCAGCACCCCGGCCGCGGCGATGAGGAACCCGACGCCCATCAGCATGCACACCGCGTACGCGATGGACGGGAAGGGGTCCTTGTCCAGGAACAGCGGGGCCACCGTGACCAGTGTGGCCACGGCTCCGACGAAGAAGACGATTGCTCCGGTCCGAACCATTCCATCGCCCGGTCCGGCGGAATTCGCTTGGGTTTTGTCACGCACCCGACCAGGGTAGTTCCCAGCGCGAAGGAACAATCCGGGGACGTCTTGTCACCGGCTCCCGGACCAATAGTCTTGGTCCCGGCGGGTCGGGCGACCCGCTGTAGTGCTATCCAGAGCCGTTTACGCCCCGTCGCACCGGACGGGCGGACCCGGCACAGACGAGTACGACGAGTACGAGGACGAGGACTTCACGTGCCTACCGGCAAGGTCAAGTGGTTCAACAGCGAGAAGGGCTTCGGCTTTCTCTCCCGCGACGACGGCGGCGACGTCTTCGTGCATTCCTCAGTACTGCCCGCCGGCGTCGACACACTCAAGCCCGGCCAGCGCGTCGAATTCGGCGTGGTCGCGGGACAACGCGGTGACCAGGCCCTTTCGGTCGCGGTTCTCGACCCGACGCCGTCGGTGGCGGCCGCGCAGCGCCGCAAGCCGGACGAACTGGCGTCGATCGTCCAGGACTTGACGACACTTCTGGAGAACATCACGCCCATGCTGGAGAAGGGCCGCTACCCCGACAAGGCGTCCGGCGCGAAGATCGCGGGACTGCTGCGGGCGGTCGCGGACCAGCTGGACGTGTAGAGCGGGATGTAGAGCGGGATGCAGAGCGGGGTCCGAGCCGCGCCGGCGTGTGGAGCGCGGCTCGAGTCCCGCTAGGGAAACGCCAGGGCGTCCGGGCCGAGGGGCGGTACGAGTCCCTCGGCCGCGGCGCGCGTCAGCAGGCCGCGGACCGCCGCGTAGCCGTCCTCGCCGAGGTCGGCGGTGAACTCGTTGACGTACAGGCCGATGTGCTGGTCGGCCACCGCCGGGTCCATCTCCTGGGCGTGCTCGAGGACGTACGGGCGGGAGGCCTCCGGGTCGTCCCACGCCATGCGGACCGAGGCGCGGGCGGCGTCCGCGAGGGAGCGCAGCCGCTCCGCGCCGAGGGACCGCTTCGCGATGATCGCGCCCAGCGGGATCGGCAGGCCCGTCGTGGCCTCCCAGTGCTCGCCCATGTCGGCGAGGCGGTGCAGACCGTAGTTCTGGTACGTGAAGCGCGCCTCGTGGATGACCAGGCCGGCGTCGACCTTGCCGTCGCGCACCGCGGGCATGATCTGGTCGAAGGGCAGCACGACGATCTCGCCGACGCCGTCACCGGACAGCGTGTCCGCCGCCCACAGCCTGAAGAGCAGGTAGGCGGTCGACTTCTCGCTGGGCACGGCGACGGTCTTCCCGGTGAGGTCGACGCCCGGCTCGCGAGTCAGGACCAGCGGGCCGCAGCCGCGGCCGAGGGCGCCGCCGCAGGGCAGCAGGGCGTACTCGTCGAGCACGTACGGCAGGACGGCGTAGGAGACCTTGAGGATGTCGAGGTCCAGGTCCGTGGAGGACGGGGCGGGGGGCGCCGAGGAGTGCCGGGCCGCGGCGCGCTCCGCGATGCCGTTCGTGATGTCGATGTCCGCGAACGTGACGTCGAGTTCCGGCGCGTCCGGCACCCGGCCGTGCGCCCAGGCGTCGAAGACGAACGTGTCGTTGGGGCAGGGGGAGTACGCGATGCGCAGCGGGCGGCCGGGGCGGGCCGCGGCGGGCTCAGTCGTGTGTGACGTCATGTGTGGTGCAACCTCTCAGTACCGGCGCGCACTTCCCGAACGCGTCGCTCAGCGCGGCCAGCGCGTCGCCGATCCGCCAGGCGGCACGGTCACGCGGGCCGACGGGGTTGGAGACCGCGCGGATCTCCAGGACGGGCAGGCCGTGCAGGGCCGCCGCCTCGGCGACGCCGAAGCCCTCCATCGCCTCGGCCAGGGCGCGCGGGTGGCGCAGCCGCAGCTCGGCGGCGCGCTCGGCGGAGCCGGTCACGGTGGAGACGGTGAGGACGGTGCCGGTCGCGGCGCCGCAGGCGTCGGCCACGTCCCGTACGAGGGAACGCGGCGGACGGTGCGTGACGGCGCCGAAGCCGAGCTCGATGACGGGGGCGAAGCCGTCCGGCGTCTCGGCGCCCAGGTCGGCGACGGTGATCTCGTCGGCGACGACGAGCGAGCCGAGGGGGGCGTGGGGCGTGAAGCCGCCGCCGATGCCGGCCGAGACGACGAGGGCGTAGGGGCGGGCCTCGGCGGCGGCTCGGGCGAGTGCGGTCGCCGTGCCCGCCGCGGCGGCGGCCGGGCCTACGCCGACGGCCAGGACGTCGGTGTCCGGGCCGCCCTCGGTCAGCGCCCCGGCCACCGCGTCCCGTTCGGCCGGGACCGCGGTGGCTACCAGGATGCGGGGCCCGGGTGGGGCCGGCGTGGCGGACGTGGTCAGGAGTCCTTCTCGAACTTGAACGACCAGAGGCCCGTGGCCTTCGACTCGGAGCCCTTGCCGCCCTCGAGCAGGCTGACGGTCGACTTGCTGCCGCCACCGCCGTACTGCTGGTTGAAGAAGACGCTGCCCGGGATGACCACGTACGTCTTCTTGCTGGCCTCGGTCAGCGGCTGACCGTTCATCAGCAGCGTCCAGCCCTTGTCGGCCAGCTCCGGGTCGACGCCGAAGCGGACCTTCTCATCGGGGTCGATCTTGATGGACTTGACGTTCTTGTCCTGCAGGCAGGACTTCAGCTGCGACTTCTTCAGCTCCTTGCCGTCGTTGTAGCAGGAGGCTTCGGTGTGCACCGAGTCGCTGCCGACCGTCACGGTGGCCAGCGGCGTCGGCTTGTCACAGGCGGAGAGGACGAGGAGTCCGGCGGAGACGGCGCCAAGCGCGGCCACGGTGCGGCGGCGGCGCGCCGCGCTGTTCACATTCGCGGCTCCGCCGCGGAGCAGGGAGGTCATGGCCGAAGGCTATCGGGCGGGTCGGGGGGTGCGGTTACGCGGGGGTCGTGGCGTGCCGCGGCGTGTGCGGCCGCGCTCGGACGGAGCGTGGGTCGCCCGCCGGGCCTCTCAGGTCTCTCTCACACCACTCGGGTGCGGTGCGGGCCGCTGTGGCGGGAGGAGGCGAGGAGGCCGCGGACGGTCGACAGCCAGCCGATGGCCACGATCGCCGCCGCCACCGAAAGGCCGAGCGTTCCGATCAGGGGCAGGGCGATGCCGATGCCGCCGCCGATCACCCACGCCACCTGGAGCAGCGTCTCGGAACGGGCGAACGCGGAGGTGCGGATCTCTTCCGGTACGTCCCGCTGGAGCAGCGCGTCCAGGGACAGCTTCGACAGCGCCTGCGCGAAGCCCGCGCACGCGCCGAGACAGGCGACGCCCACCGCGCTGAAGAACAGCGCGGCCACGACCGCCACGCCGAGGACCACCGCGACGACGGTCACGATGATGATCTCCGGCGCCCGGGACTTCAGCCAGGCGCCGACGGCCGTGCCCAGCGCGTTGCCCGCACCCGCTGAGACGCCCACTATGCCGAGCGAGACCGCCGCGCTCTGCCCCGCGAGGGGGTGCTCGCGGAGCAGGAACGCCAGGAAGAAGATGAGGAAGCCGGAGAGGCAGCGCAGCGCCGCGTTGGCAGCCAGGGCATGGGTGACGGCGGGGCCGACCGTACGCAGCCCCATGCGCTTCTTGCGGGTCTCGTCGGGGTCGTCGGGGTCGTCCGCGCGGCCGTGCAGACGCAGATGCTCCTCGTCGGCGGCGAGCAGCGCCCTGCTCTCGCCCTTCGACGAGTCGACCTTCGGCGGCAGCGAGAACGACAGGAACATCCCCGATACGAAGATCACGAAGGCGCCGTACAGGGGCCAGCGTGGCCCGAGCGCCTGCAGCCCGGCTCCTATGGGCGCCGCGACGGCCGTGGCGAGGAGACCGCCGAGAGTGACCCGTGAGTTGGCCTTGACCAGGGAGAAGCCGAGGGGCAGAAGGCGTGGGACGACGGCGCTTCTGACCACCCCGTACGCCTTGGAGGCGACGAGCACGCCGAGCGCGGCGGGGTAGAGCTCCACGCTGCCGGTCACGACCGCGCCCGAAAGGACGAGGGCGAGCAGCGCACGGGCCAGCATCGCGCCCGCCATCGCGGCACGGCGGCCGTGCGGGAGCCGGTCCAGGAGCGGGCCGATGACGGGGGCGAGGAGCGTGAACGGTGCCATGGTGATGGCGAGGTAGAGCGCGACGCGGCCGCGGGCCTCGTCCGTCGGTACCGAGAAGAAGACGGTGGAGGCGAGCGCGACGGTGATCATCACGTCGCCCGCGCCGTTCACCGCGTGCAGCTCGATCAGCTTGCCGAGCCCCGACTCGCCCGCTCCGTGGGCGTGGGTGGCCTTGCGGATGCCGCGGGCCGTGCCGGTGAAGGGCAGGTGCAGGGCGCGGCCGAGCGCACGCGCGGCCCGTCTCGCGGGTCCTGGCGAGACGGTTCCTACGGGCATCGACCTGGTGGGGGCCACTCCGTCATAGTGCCCTGTTGGGGGCGTACTAGTGCGGATACTGGCTGTGAGCCTGGCGGGCTTTCGGTCTGCCACTGTCAGCCGGGGGGCTGGTGTTCTTCGCCGCTCCGCGGCGGGTTTCCCGCCCGCCCGCCCGTTGCTCCGCGCCGCGGGGCTGGCGTTCTTCGCCGCTCCGCGGCGGTTGGGGTGGGTCTGCTGCTGTCAGCCGGGGGGCGTGACTTCTTCGCCGCTCCGCGGCGGGTTTCCCGCCCGCCCACCCGTTGCTCCGCGCCGCGGGGCCGGCGTTCTTCGCCGCTTCGCGGCGGGGTTTTCCGCCCGCCCACCCGTTGCTCCGCGCCGCGGGGCCGGCGTTCTTCGCCGCTTCGTGGCGGGGTTTTCCGCCCGCCCACCCGTTGCTCCGCGCCGCGGGGCCGGCGTTCTTCGCCGCTTCGCGGCGGGGTTTTCCGCCCGCCCGTTGCTCCGCGCCGCGGGGCCGGCGTTCTTCGCCGCTTCGCGGCGGGGTTTCCCGTCCGCCCACCCGTTTGCCTTGCGCCGCGAGGGGTGTGGAAAAGGGCGGGTGGGTGGGGAAAACGCCGCGTAGCGGCGACGCGTGGAGGTGTCGCGCCGGGGGACTCGTGAGGAGCCGGAGAGCCGCAACCGGCGGGAGGAAGCGGGCGCGCGAAGAGCGGCTCGGGACGCGGCGGCGTACGTCGGTGTAGGCCCAGGGGCCAGGAGAAGGTAGCGTGCGTAGCGCGCCTGCGGCGGTTGTTCTTGGCCGCGCGCCTCTCGGTCATCCCGCAGAATGGGTGACGTAGGCGCGCCCCAGAACGTCGGGCGCGGACGTTGACGCGGCCCACTGGTCCGCTCCGTCCGCACCTCCGCGTAAGGGTGGCGCACTCGTGAGACGGCGTAGGAGAGAAGCGATACTTGTGAGCGCAGCGACAACGCGAAGCCGTACCCCGCGCACCCCGCGTACCCCCGACCGCCTGTGCGCCGAGGCGGTCGGCCTGGCACGCGCCGCGGCCGAGGAGGCCGCCGCGCCCGGTGTGGTCGGTGAGCATGTCGAGGTCGTCGTGGAGGGCGACCGCGTCGTCACGCACCTCTTCGAGTGCAAGGAGTTCGGCTACCGGGGCTGGCGCTGGGCGGTGACGGTCGCCCGTGCCTCGCGGGCGAAGGTCGTCACGCTCGACGAGACGGTGCTGCTGCCCGGCCCCGACGCCCTCCTCGCCCCCGAGTGGGTGCCGTGGAGCGAGCGGCTCCGGCCCGGCGACATGGGCCCGGGCGACCTGCTGCCGACCGACGCCGAGGACCTGCGCCTGGAGCCCGGCTACTCGGGCGAGGAGGAGCCGCCGCCCAACTCCGTGGTGTCACAGGAGATGGCTGAGCTCGTCGAGGCGGAGGACGCCGAGGTCACGGCCGTCTCGCCCGCCGAGTTGCCGGTTCTGCCCGCCCGCGGCTCCATCGCGGCGGTCGCCGACGAGCTGGGCATGCGGCGGGCGCGGGTGCTGTCCCGTTACGGCCTGCATGTCGCCGCGGACCGCTGGGACGAGGCGTACGGCGCGAAGACCCCGATGGCGCAGGCGGCGCCCGCGGCGTGCGTCAGCTGCGGCTTCCTCGTCCGGATCGGCGGCTCGCTCGGGCAGGCGTTCGGCATCTGCGGCAATGAGTTCGGGCCCGCGGACGGGCATGTCGTCTCCCTGTCGTACGGGTGCGGCGGGCACTCCGAGGCCGCGGTCATGCCGAAGCCGCCGCGGCCCGCGCCGCCCGTGCTCGACGAGACGCGGGTGGACGTGCTTCCGCTGCGGCCCGCGGCGGACTCCGGATCGGTGAGCGTGGAGGGACCGAACGAGGACCTCGGTCACTCGTAGGCTCCGCGGGCGCGACGGGTTCGTACCCGGCGCGCACCCGGCGCCCACCCGGCGCGTACCCGGCGCGCACCCGGCGCCCACCCGGCACCCATCCCGGCGCCCACGATCGGGTGGGTCCGGGCTGCGCCCGGTGGGTCGCTCCGCGCCGGGTGTCCGCGCGGGAGTGACCCCCGGACGCCCTGCGAAGACCCCCCGCGCGTCGCCGCTTCGCGGTGTTCTCCCCGCCCACCCGCCCACTTCTCTGCGCGGTACCGTTCGCCGCAGGGCACACCACGCCCCCGTAACGGATGCCGACGCAGAGAAGAGAGACGACCGTGAGCAAGACCGTGCGGCCGGCGGCCGAGGGCACTGACCCCTTCGGCACCGCCCGCCTCCGCCGCGGAGTCCTCGACGCGTGGGCGGCGGCCCCGGCCCGGTTCCGCGAGGACGCGAACGCCGAGGAGGACCTCGCCCTCGGCGGCTACCGCGACCGCCTCGTCGTGGAGCTCGCCCAGAACGCCGCGGACGCCGCCGCCCGCGCGGGCGTGCCAGGGCGCCTCGCGCTGACCCTGCGCGACGGGGTCCTCGCCGCCGCGAACAGCGGCACTCCCCTCGACGCCACCGGCGTCGAGTCCCTCTCCACGCTCCGGGCGTCCGCCAAGCGGCAGAGCGGGCCAAACGAGGGAGAGGCCGGCCCAGGGACCGGCACCCCCGGCACCCCGAGCAGCGTCGGCCGCTTCGGCGTCGGCTTCGCCGCCGTGCTCGCCGTCTCCGACGAGCCCGCCGTCGTCGGACGTACCGGCGGTGTCCGCTGGTCGCTGTCCGAGGCGCGCGAACTCGCCGCGGCGACCGCCCGCTTCAGCCCGGGGCTCGGCGACGAGATCCGGCGCAGGGACGGCCACGTACCGCTCCTGCGGCTGCCGCTCGCCGCCGAGGGCAGCGCCCCCGAGGGCTACGACACCGTCGTCATCCTGCCGCTGCGCGACGCCGCCGCGCAGGACCTGGTGGCCCGGCTGCTCGACGAGGTCGACGACGCGCTGCTCCTGGCCCTGCCCGGCCTGGAGGAGGTGCGCATCGAGACGCCGGACGGCGGTACGCGTACGCTGCGCCGGCGCGTCGAGGACCCGTACACCGTCGTCGAGGACAGCCGGGACGGCACGACGCGCTGGCGCACCGTCAGCACGCACGGGCCGCTCGACGCCGCCCTCCTGAAGGACCGGCCCGTCGAGGAGCGGCTGCGCCCGCACTGGTCGGTGACCTGGGCCGTGCCGGTGGGGCACGACGGTGCCCCGGAGCAGCCCCGTACCACCGCCGTCCTGCACGCGCCGACCCCGAGCGACGAGCCGCTGGGCGTACCGGCGTTGCTCATCGCGTCGTTCCCGCTGGACACCGCGCGGCGGCACGCGGCGCCGGGACCGTTGACCGACTTCCTGGTGGAGCGGGCGGCGGACGCGTACGCCGGACTCCTGGACGGCTGGCGTCCCGTGACCGAGGGGATCATCGGCCTCGTGCCTGGCCCGCTGGGCAGGAGTGAGCTGGACGGCGCGCTGCGGCAGGCCATCCTGGCGCGGCTGCCCCGCACCGCCTTCCTGCCGCCCGCGCTGCCCCGCGCCGATGACGACGAGGACGGGCTGCCGCAGGCCCTGCGACCGCGGGACGCGGAGGTCGTGGAGGGCGCGGGCGCCGCTACCGTCCGGGTCCTCGCCGAGGTGCTGCCGAGCCTGCTGCCCGCGGGCCTTGAGCGCCGCGCCGAGCTGCGCACGCTAGGGGTGGCCCGGGTGCCGCTGGCCGAGGCGGTCGACCGGCTCGCGGGCCTGGACAGGGAGCCGGGCTGGTGGCACCGGCTGTACGACACGCTGGCGGGGGTGGACCCGGACCGCCTGTCGGGCCTGCCGGTCCCGCTGGCGGGAGGCGCACCCGCGAGCGACCCCGCGGGCTTCGGCTCCGCGAGCGACCCCGCGGGCTTCGGCTCCGCGAGCGACCTCGCGGACTTCGGCTCCGAGGGCGACCCCGCGGACTTCGGCCCCGGAACCGCAGGCACCGCCGCCCCCCGCCCCAGCGGCGTACGCACAACGATCGGCCCCCGCCAGGTCCTGCTCCCCGCGCCGGGCGGCGGTGACGCGGGCGGCGCCGACCCCGCCCTCCTGGCCCGCCTCGGGCTGAAGATCGCCCACCCCGAAGCCGCCCACCCGCTCCTGGAGAAGCTCGGCGCGCTGCCCGCGACGCCGCGTGCCGTCCTCACGACACCGCAGGTACGTTCCGCCGTCGCCGCCTCCCTCGACGACGACACGTGGGACGAGGAGGCGCTGGACGCCGAGGAGCTGGCGGATGTCGTGCTCGCGCTCGTGCGGGACGCGAACCTCGCGCCGGGCGACGAGCCGTGGCTGGCCGCGCTCGCGCTGCCCGACGAGGAGGGCGAGCTCGCCCCGGCCGGTGAGCTGGTGCTGCCCGGCAGCGCCTTCGCCGGGGTCATGCGGGAGGACGAGCTTGCCCTCGTCGATCACGAGCTGGCCGAGCGCTGGGGCGAGCAGCCCCTCGCCGCCTGCGGTGTGCTCGCCACCTTCGCCCTCGTACGCGCCACCGATGTCGTGCTCGACCCCGACGAACTGGAGCCGCGCGAGGGCGACTACGCCGAGCCGGACGACGCGGGCCTCCTCGACGCCGTGGACGTGTGGTGCGAGGACGTCCTCGACCGGTTGCCCGACACCCCCGTGCCACCGGTCGCCACCGAGATCGTCGCCGTACGTGACCTCGATCTGGTCGACGACGACTGCTGGCCGGAGGCCCTCGCGATGCTGTCGCGCCCGCCGCTGCGGGACGCCCTGACACAGCCGCTGCGGGTGCTGCTCCCGGACGGCACGACACAGACCGTCCGCTCGTACACGGCCTGGTGGCTGCGCGGCCACCCGGTCCTGGACGGCCGCCACCCCGCAGGCCTGCGGGCGGAGGGCAGCGATCCGCTCCTTGCGGGCCTGTACGACGCGGCGGACGCGTCCGGCTTCGGCGACGAGCAGGTGCTGCGGGCGCTTGGCGTACGGACGTCCGTGGCCGCCCTTCTCGACGAGCCGGGCGGCGCCGCCGAACTCCTCGACCGGCTCGTGGACCCGGAGCGGCCCGTCTCCGCCGCTCAACTGCACGCGCTGTACGGCGCGCTGGCCGACCTGGACCCGGAACAGGTGACGCTCCCCGACGAGTTGCGCGCCGTGGTGGACGGCGAGGTCGTGGTGGTCGACGCGGCGGACGCGGTGGTCGCCGACGCCCCGGACCTGCTGCCCCTGGCCGGTGGCGTGGCGCTGCTGCCCGTGCGGCCGGGGCGGGCGGGTGACCTGGCGGAGCTGTTCCAAGTACGGCGCCTCAGCGAGACGGCGGCGGTCGAGCCGTCGGGGGAGGGAGCGGAGCACGCGGTGCCCGAAGCGGTACGGATCCTGCTCGGCCCGGCGACCCCGGAGACGTACATCGAGCACGACGAACTGATCGCGGGCGGCGTGGAGCTGGACTGGCGCCACACCCCGGACGGCACCGTGCACGCGGCGACGCTTGAGGGCGTCGCGGCGGGCCTCGCCTGGGCGGCGGGCCAGTGGCCGCGCCGCTTCGAGGTGGCGGCGCTGCTGGAAGATCCCTCGCGGACGGCGGAGTTGGCGCGGGACCGCTGGTTCGACTGACCCGTCGGTCCGGGTGACCGCCGGCTCTCCGGACCGGCGGTCACATTTTCTTCACTGTCGTACAACCAGTCACACGTGTCACGAGTCTGATCCTGCGAGTCAACAGACTCCTAGATCATTCGGCCCTCGCGTGACGGCGTGACGCACCGCGCGGGCCCTTCTCCAACTGGGGAAACACATGCGCATCCGTGCCACCGTGGCCGCCGTGTCCGGCGCCCTGGCCCTGTCTGCTCTCGCTGTTCCGACCGCGCAGGCCAATGAGGTCGCCGGCGGTCCCGAGATCACGAAGGTAAGCGTCAACGGCGGCAAGGACGTCGTGATCGGTACCACGGAGATGAAGAAGTTCAAGCTCTCCATCACCGCCACCGACCCCGTCGGCGTGCGGGGCACCAGCGGCTTCCTGTGGTTCGGCTCGGACTTCAACACGTCCACCGAGCTCATCAAGCCGGTCGTCTTCAACCCCCAGTGCGTGGCTGTGGACGACACCACGACGACGTGCACCGACACGGTCATCGCCTACCCGCAGGACCTCCGCAACGCTCACGCCGGGGCCCGCTGGAACGTGTTCGCCACCGCGGTCAACAACAACGGCGACAAGCACCGCGAGGAGTACCTCAAGTCGGAGGCCCGCCTGAAGCGCGCCGCCCGCCTCACCACCAACGCCGCCCCCGAGCCCGTCAAGAAGGGCAAGACCCTCACGGTCAGCGGCGCCCTCACCCGGGCCAACTGGGACACCAAGAAGTACGCCGGCTACACCAAGCAGCCCGTGCAGCTCCAGTACAAGAAGAAGGGTGCCGCCGGCTACACCACCCTCAAGACCGTCACGTCCGACACCAAGGGCAACCTCAAGACCACGGTGAAGGCCTCGGCCGACGGCTACTTCCGGTACGTCTTCGTCGGCACCTCCACCACCCCGGCCGTGACGTCGGCCAGCGACTTCGTCGACGTCCAGTAGGAAGCGGCGCTACGCCGCAAAGCGGCGGTCCACCCAGCGGTAGACGACCTCGATGATCAGTGAGGCCACCGCCGCGATCGCGACCGCCGCCCACGGCAGCGTCGTGCCCACCAGCTTCAGCTGGAAGAAGTCCTGGAGCCAGGGCACGGTCAGCACGAAGAGGAAGCCGAGACCCATCGCGCCGATCAGGGCGATCCGCCACCACGTGTAGGGGCGGGCGATGATGGCGAGCACCCACATGGCGATCAGGAACAGCGTCAGGGTCGCCGCGCTGGTCTCGGCTTCCCGCGCGTCCGCGCCCGTGTAGTGGTGCCGCGCGAGGAGGTACGTCACGAAGGTGGCGACACCCGCGACGACGCCGCCCGGGATCGCGTACCGCATGACCCTGCGGACGAAGTGCGGCTTCGCGCGCTCCTTGTTGGGGGCGAGGGCGAGGAAGAACGCGGGGATGCCGATGGTGACGGTGGAGAGCAGCGTCAGGTGGCGCGGCAGGAAGAGGTACTCCACCTGGGAGCAGACCACGAGCAGCGCGAGGATCACCGAGTAGACGGTCTTCACCAGGAACAGCGTGGCGACGCGCGTGATGTTGCCGATGACCCGGCGGCCCTCCGCGACCACCGAGGGAAGCGTCGCGAAGCTGTTGTTGAGCAGCACGATCTGGGCGACCGCCCGGGTCGCCTCCGAGCCCGAGCCCATCGAGACGCCGATGTCGGCGTCCTTGAGGGCCAGGACGTCGTTGACGCCGTCACCGGTCATCGCGACGGTGTGGCCGTGCGACTGCAGGGCGCCCACCATGTCGCGCTTCTGCTGCGGGGTGACCCGGCCGAAGACGGTGTGCTCGTCCAGGGCCTGGGCCATCCCGTCCTGTTCGGTGGGGAGTTTGCGCGCGTCCACGGTGTTCTCCGCGCCGGGCAGGCCGAGCTTGCCCGCGACCGCGCCCACCGAGACGGCGTTGTCGCCGGAGATGACCTTGGCGGCGACGTCCTGCTCCCCGAAGTAGCGCAGGGTGTCGGCGGCGTCGGGGCGCAGCCGCTGCTCCAGGACGACCAGGGCGCTCGCCTGTGCCCGCTCGGCCACGCCGGGGTCGTCGAGGTCGTCGCCGGACGCGCGGGCGAGGAGCAGCACGCGCAGGCCCTGCTCGTTGAGCTCCTCGATCTCGCTGAGGGTCGGGTCGCCGTCGGGCAGGAGCACGTCGGGCGCGCCGAGCAGCCAGGTCGACCCGGTGCCGTCGCCCTCGCTGAAGGAGGCGCCGCTGTACTTGCGGGCGGAGGAAAAGGGCAGCGACTCCGTGCAGCGCCACTCCTCGCTGTCGGGGTAGGCGTCGATGATCGCCTGGAGCGAGGCGTTGGGGCGCGGGTCGGATTCGCCGAGGGCGCCGAGGACCTTGCGTACGTACGTCTCGTCGCCGCCGTTCAGCGGGCGCAGCTCGGTGACGTCCATGCCGCCCTCGGTGAGGGTGCCGGTCTTGTCGAGGCAGACCGTGTCGACGCGGGCCAGGCCCTCGATCGCGGGGAGCTCCTGGACGAGGCACTGCTGCCTGCCGAGCCGGATCACGCCGATCGCGAAGGCCACGGAGGTGAGGAGGACCAGGCCCTCCGGGATCATGGGGACGATCCCGCCCACCGTGTACGCGACGGACTCCTTGAAGTTGTCGTCCTTGACGACGAGCTGGGAGATCACCAGGCCGATGGAGGTCGGGACCATCAGCCACGTCACGTACTTGAGGATCGTGGAGATGCCGGAGCGCAGCTCGGAGTGGACGAGCGTGAAGCGGCTCGCCTCCTCCGCGAGCTGCGCCGCGTACGCCTCGCGGCCGACCTTGGTGGCGGTGAACGCGCCACCGCCCGCGACCACGAACGAGCCCGACATCATCCTGTCGCCGGGCTTCTTGACGACCGGGTCGGCCTCGCCGGTCAGCAGGGACTCGTCGACCTCCAGGCTGTCGGCCTCGACCGTCTCGCCGTCCACCGGGATCCTGTCGCCGGGGCCCACCTCCACGAGGTCGCCGAGGACGATCTCCGAGCCGGAGATCTCCCTCGCGCTGCCGTCGCGCCGGACGGTGGGCTTGGCCTCGCCCATGACGGCGAGCGAGTCCAGGGTCTTCTTGGCGCGCCACTCCTGGATGATGCCGATGCCGGTGTTGGCGACGATCACGAAGCCGAAGAGGCTGTCCTGGATCGGCGCCACGAAGAGCATGATCACCCAGAGCACGCCGATGATCGCGTTGAAGCGGGTGAAGACGTTGGCCCGGACGATCTCGCCGAGGGAGCGGGAGCTGCGGACCGGGACGTCGTTGACCTCGCCGCGCTCGACCCGTTCGGCGACCTCGGCCGAGGTCAGGCCGGTGGCCCGGCCGGCCGGGAGTTTCACCGGGTGGACCGGGTCGAGCTCGGCGCCCGCGTCGATATGCGTCATGCATTCGACGGTAAAGGGCGATGTGGGGCTTCACCCCTTGAATGTCCCGAAGATCCGACCACGGGAGGAGGGATGCCGTCCTGTGGTCGTACGGACCGGCGGCTTCGTAACCGCCCTCGTAACCCTTACTGGGCCCGCGCGCCCTACTGGGCCCGCGCCGCCGCCTTCGCCCGCTTGATCGCCGCGTCGCGCCCCCGGACGTACCAGATGCCGATGAGGCCGAGGCCGCCGCCGGCCAGGCAGGTCCACACCCACCAGGTCGCGTCGCGGTCGTCGAACCAGCCGTAGAACGGCAGCTGGACCAGGAAGAGGACGAACCAGAGGATCGTGCCGCCGGTGATGGTGGCGACCACGGGGCCCTCAAGGGGCTCCGGCGCCTCGTGCTTGGGGGTCCACTTCGCCATGCGTACAGCTTATGCCGGGGCCGGGGGAGCGGGGCGGCGAGCCCGCGAGCCGTTGTCCGCCAAGGGTCTACGCGCGGAGATAGCGATTTCCCTCTCATGTATTCATACTGAAACGGCTCGTTAATGGCCGATTGCTTTCGTAAGAAGACACAAGTCAACAAGACGCAAGTCAAGAAGACGCAAGTCAATCGAGAGTCGCGGCCTGACGATCTCCCCCTTCTCTGAGTCCACGAGGTCCCGCATGCCTTCCTCGGCCACTGCCCCGGTCGACGCCAGCAAAGAGCCGCCGAAGCCCCCGCAGAACGGGCTCGACCGCTATTTCAAGATCTCCGAGCGGGGCTCGACCCTCGCCCGCGAGGTCCGCGGCGGTTTCGCCACCTTCTTCGCCATGGCCTACATCGTCGTGCTCAACCCGATCATCCTGGGCGGCGCGAAGGACATGTACGGGCATCAGCTCGACAACAAGCAGCTGGTCACCGCGACCGTGCTGACCGCGGCCTTCACCACGCTCCTGATGGGCGTCATCGGCAACGTCCCGATCGCGCTCGCCGCAGGCCTCGGCGTCAACACCGTCGTCGCCCTGCAGCTCGCGCCCCGCATGTCGTGGCCCGACGCGATGGGCATGGTGGTCCTGGCCGGCTTCGTCGTGATGCTGCTCGTCGCGACCGGTCTGCGCGAGCGGGTCATGAGCGCCGTGCCGCTCGGCCTGCGCAAGGGCATCGCGATCGGCATCGGCCTCTTCATCATGCTGATCGGCCTGGTCGACTCCGGCTTCGTCTCGCGCATGCCGGACGTCGCGGGCACCACCGTCCCGCTCCGGCTCGGCGCCGACGGCCACCTCAACGGCTGGCCCGTCCTCGTCTTCGTGCTCGGCGTGCTGCTCACCCTGGCGCTGCTCGTACGCAAGGTGCCGGGCGCCATCCTCATCAGCATCGTCGTCATGACGGTCGCCGCGATGATCATCAACGCCGTCGCGGACATCCCCTCCTGGGGCCTGACCACCCCGAAGTGGCCCGGCAACCCCGTCTCGACCCCGGACTTCGGGCTCGTCGGGCAGATCAGCCTCTTCGGCGGCTTCGAGAAGGTCGGCATCCTGACCGGCATCCTCTTCGTCTTCACCGTGCTGCTCTCGTGCTTCTTCGACGCGATGGGCACGATCATGGGCATCGGCGACGAGGCCGGGCTCACCGACGAGCGCGGCAACATGCCCGGCATGAACAAGGTGCTCTTCGTCGACGGCATCGCGGTCGCCGCGGGCGGCGCCTCATCGGCCTCCGCCACCACCTGCTTCGTGGAGTCCACGGCGGGCGTCGGCGAGGGCGCGCGCACCGGCTTCGCGAACCTCGTCACCGGCGGCCTCTTCGCGGTCGCGCTCTTCCTCACGCCGCTCGCCACCATGGTCCCGTCCCAGGCGGCCACGCCCGCGCTGCTCGCGGTGGGCTTCCTGATCCTCTCCGGGTCCATCCAGCAGATCGACTGGGCCGACCACACCATCGCGATCCCCGCGTTCGTGACGATGCTGATGATGCCGTTCACGTACTCGATCACCAACGGCATCGGCATGGGCTTCGTCACCTTCAGCGTGCTGCGGCTGGTCGCCGGGCGCGGCAAGGAGGTGCCGGTCGCGATGTACGTGGTGTCGGCCGTCTTCGCCTTCTACTACCTGATGCCGGCGCTGAACCTCACGTGAGGCGCCGTCGGGGCGCTCACGCCGCCCCGTAGAACTTCTCCGTCTCCTCGACGGACGTCGCGAACCGTTCGTCGAAGTCGTCTCGAATGAGCGTCCGGACCACATAGTCCTGGACGCTCATTCCTCTTTTGGCCGCATGCTGTCGGAGCCGGTCGAGCAGCTCACCGTCTATACGCAGGCTGAGCACTGGCGATCCCATGCGTGTCAGGGTCCACGCCGCCCGGTGGCCGACGCGTCGCTTTCCGGAGCCGCCTCACCCGTACGGGTGACGAAAGGGTTTCGGTAGTGGGGCGGCAGGGAATCCAAGTGGTCCTTAGCTAGGGTAATGAGTTACGCTAACAAACATGCCGGACCTCTCCCATGGTGACGATGCCGTCGCCGTGAACGCCTTGCGCTCCGCTGTGATGCGCCTGTCCCGTCGACTCAAGCACCAGCGGGTCGACGAGTCGCTGAGCCCGACCGAGATGTCGGTGCTCGGCACCCTTGCCCGCTGCGGCTCCGCCACCCCGGGCGAACTCGCCCGCAAGGAGCATGTGCAGCCGCCGTCGATGACCCGCATCGTGGCACTGCTCGAGGCGAAGGGCCTGGTGCGGCTCGAGCCGCACCCCGAGGACCGTCGTCAGAAGGTGGTGACCCAGACCGAGACCGCCGAAGCGATGCTCGAAGAGAGCCGCCGCAAGCGGAACGCCTGGCTGGCGTCGCTCACCGAGAACCTCGACGACGACGAGTGGGCCCGGCTGCGCGCCGCCGCCCCGGTCCTGGAGAAGCTCGCGCACCTGTAGCCCCGCGGCACCCCGCGGGCACTCCCGCCGACCCGCGGGAGCCGTACGTATGCCAAGGAGGCGAACCTACTTTGAGTACGGGATCCGGAGCAGACTCCGCCCCCGCACCAACCGCCCTCGACACCCCTGCCCGCCCCCGCAAGACCTCGATGTTCAGCTCGCTGCGGATCCGCAACTACCGGCTCTTCGCGACCGGTGCCGTCGTCTCCAACACCGGCACCTGGATGGCCCGCATCACCCAGGACTGGCTGGTCCTGAGCCTGACCGGATCCTCCGCGGCCGTCGGCATCACCACCGCCATGCAGTTCCTGCCGATGCTGCTGTTCGGCCTGTACGGCGGCGTCATCGCCGACCGCTTCGCCAAGCGGAACCTCCTCTTCGTCACCCAGGGCGCGATGAGCCTCAGCGGCCTCTTCCTCGCCGTCCTCACGCTCAGCGGCAACGTCCAGGTCTGGCACGTCTACTTCGCGGCCTTCTTCACCGGCCTCGTCACCGTCGTCGACAACCCGACGCGGCAGTCCTTCGTGTCCGAGATGGTGGGCCCCGACCAGGTCCGCAACGCCGTCTCGCTGAACTCCGCCAACTTCCAGTCCGCCCGTCTCGTCGGCCCCGCCGTGGCGAGCGCGCTGACCGCGGCCGTCGGCCCCGGCTGGGCGTTCCTCGCCAACGGCCTGTCCTTCCTCGCGCCGCTCACCGGTCTGCTCCTGATGCGCACGAGCGAGCTGCACCACACCCCGCGCAAGCCGCGCGGCAAGGGGCAGCTGCGGGAGGGCCTGAACTACGTATCGAAGAACCCCGAGCTGATCTGGCCGATCGTCCTCGTCGGCTTCATCGGCACCTTCGGCTTCAACTTCCCGATCTGGCTGAGCGCCTTCGCGGACGACATCTTCCACGGCGGCGTGGGGATGTACGGCCTTTTCAACACCCTGATGGCGATCGGCTCGCTGGCCGGCGCGCTGCTGGCGGCCCGCCGCGGCAGCTCGCGGCTGCGGCTCCTCGCCGGGGCGGCCGTGGCGTTCGGCGTGCTGCAAATCGTGGCCGCCATCGCGCCGGAGTACTGGATGTTCGTCGCGCTGATCGTGCCGATGGGCATCCTCGGCCTGACGGTGAACGTCACCGCCAACTCCTCGGTCCAGATGGCCACGGACCCGGAGATGCGGGGCCGGGTGATGTCGCTGTTCATGATGGTCTTCACCGGCGGTACGCCGCTCGGCGGCCCCCTCTTCGGCTGGCTCGCCGACGCCTACGGCGTCCGCGTCAGCATGGCCGCGGGCGGCCTCGTCTGCGCACTCGCCGCGGTGGCCGTCGGCCTGATGCTGGCCCGCGCGGCCAACCTCCGCCTGAAGGTGGACCTGCGCCGGGGCCACCAGCACGTGCAGTTCGTGCCGAGGGAGCGGGACCGGGAGCGGGAGTTGGCGACGGTGGCGTGAGGCGGCCGTCCCGTCGGGGCCGGGCGGCAGCCGGACCCCGTCCCGTCGGACCCGTCCCGTCGGGGCCGGGCGGCAGTCAGACCCGCCGCGCCAGCACCTGGCCCGGCCACGTGCCGTCCGGGCCCGTGAACGTCTCCGTCGCCGTGAAGCCGGTGGACTCGTAGTACGCGACCAGCTTGCCGTCGCCGCCCGCGTAGCAGTCGACCCGGAGCAGGGAGACGCCCTGCCTCCGGGTCTCCTCGGCGGCGTGGGCGAGGAGGGCGCGGCCCACCCCGCGGCCGGCGAAGCGGTGGTCCGCGGCGAGCAGATGGACGTACCGCTCAGGCTCGTCGGCCAGGGGGATGTTCGGGCCGGGCCCGTCGGTGAGGGTGACCGTGCCCGCCACGGCGCCGTCGATCTCGGCGATCCACGGCTCACCCGCGGTCACGTACTTCTCGACCATCGCGACGGCCTTGGGGTTGGCCGACCAGGGCCTCGTGCCCCACTGCCCAATCCGGCCCTGTGCGACCAGCCACTCCACCGCGCCGTCGAAGAGGGCGATGATCGCGGGTATGTCGTCGACCCGGCCCCGCCTGATCCTCATGGCCTCCGTATCACTCATGCAGGGAGGCTAGCGTCACCCTCCATGAGACTCTTCGCCGCGGTCCTCCCACCGGACACCGCCACCAGCGAACTGGCCGCCGCCGCGCATGCGTTGAAACAGCTGTCCGGCGCCGACGAGCTGCGCTGGACGGCCCGCGAGAGCTGGCACTTCACGCTCGCCTTCATGGCGGAGGCCGACGACGCGGTGGTGCCGGACCTGGCCGCCCGCCTGGCGCGGGCCGCGCACCGCACGCCGCCCTTCTCCCTCGCCCTGCGCGGCGGCGGGCACTTCGGTGACCGGGCGCTGTGGGCCGGTGTCACCGGAGACGTCGCCGCGCTGCGGCTGCTCGCCCGACGCGCGGACGCGGCGGCGCGCAAGGCGGGGATCACGATGGAGGAGCAGCACCGGCCCTACCGCCCGCACCTGACGCTGGCGCGGGGCCGCGGCGAGCCGGACCTCGCGCCGTACGCCGACGCGCTCGGATCCTTCGCGGGCACCGCGTGGCCGGTGCGGGAGCTGACGCTCGTCCGCAGCGAGCTGCCTCGCAGCGGGGTGCCGGGGGAGCGGCCGCGCTACGAGGCCGTCGGGCGCTGGTCACTGGGAGGCGGCGCGGGAGAGCCGGGCGGCGCCGGTTAACCTCGACTACGTGGACCCGAAAACCAGGAACCGGATCATGGCCGGTGTACTCGTGCTGATGTTCGTCGTGGTGGCGGTGGCGGCCGCGGTCGGCGGATAGCCGACGCGGGCCGCCCCACCCGTCACCCCCACCCGTCACCCCCCGTCACACCTCGCCCGTCACTCCCCCCTCGGGATCACCAGGCGAAGGACTCCGGTGCGGGTCCCGGGCCGGGGAAGATCTCGTCCAGCGCTTCGAGGAGCTCGGCGGACAGTTCGAGCTCGACGGCGCGCAGCGCGGAGTCCAGCTGGTCCGCCGTGCGCGGGCCGACGATCGGCGCGGTGACGCCGGGCCGGGTGAGCAGCCAGGCCGGCGCGACCTCGCCGGGCTCCAGGCCGTGCTTGTCGAGCAGCTCCTCGTACGCCTGAACCCGCGCGCGGACCTCCGGCTTGGCGAGCTCGGCGGCGGCGCGCCCGCCGGTGCGGCGCGAGCCCTCGCCCGCGCTCTGTCCGTAGACGTTGGCGGTGTCGAAGTAGTTGACGCCCGCGTCGAGCGCGGCGTCCATGAGGGTGTGGCTGTCGGGTTCGTTGGTGAGCGGCCCGAAGTTCATGGTGCCGAGCGTGAGCCGGCTGACCTTGAGCCCTGTGCGTCCCAGCTGCGTGTACCTCATGAGGTCATAGCCAGCGGGGTGGAGTGGGCTCCAGGCAAGGGGGGATCTGTCAGTCGCGGGGGAACTCGTCGGTGCTGAGGGTGAGACCGACGGTGGTGTGGGTGAGGTCCACCGCGTCGCCGAAGACGAACTTCCGGTCAGTGTCGTACTCGCCGTTCTTGGGGTCGGTGTAGAGCAGGCACCGGCCCTGGTACGGGTCGACGATGAGGTAGACGGGAACCTTGGCTTCGGCGTACGCGGTCTTCTTCGGGCCGTAATCGTTCATCCCCGTGCTCTTGGAGATCACTTCAGCCACGAACTGGACGTCCCGGTACTGCCACTGGCCCTTCTCGTTCTTGGTGGCGTCCTCGGCCAGGAGCGTCACGTCGGTTGCGAAGCCGTTGAGGTATCCCGGGTAGTCGATGCGGACGTCGGACTTCAGTCGCTTGCGCGGATACTTGCTGCGCAACTGCTCGATGATGTCCAGGGTGATTGCCCAGTGGGTGTCCCGCTGTGGCGACATGAAGACGTGCCCCCCGACGATCTCGGTCTTGATTCCCTCGGGGTCGGGCATCGTCTCAAGCCACTCGAACATCTTGTCCAAGGTGCGCTCGTCGCCGATCTCAGCCATCTCGATCCTGTCGGTCTCTACGACGGTCATCGTGGCGCTCCTCCCGGCCGCCCTCGCTCGAACGCAGCCGCGCAGTACAACGATACGCACGGAGCCGAGGTCACGTCCGGTCACGAGCCACCCAGCCACCCGGCCGCGTCGAGCCGGAAGGCGTCCGGGGGAACAACCATCCGGAGCCCGGATTCCAGCTCGCCGAGCCGACGCGCCCCGAGGGCCTCGGCCCACTCCGCCCGCAACTCGTCGAAGACCGCCGCCGAGCGGCGCAGCGCGTCGAACCCGCGCGGGGTGAGCTGGACCAGCTTGCGGCGGGCGTCGGCGGGGTCATCGGTGCGGGCGGCGTAGCCGAGGGTGATGAGCCGGTCGACCGTCTTGCCCGCGGCCTGCTTGGAGACACCGAGCCGCCGCCCGACCTCGCTGGCGGTGGCGCCGCCCGCCCCGATGGCCTGCATCGCGAACCCGTGCGCGGGGCGGAGGTCGGGGTGGCCCTGGCGGGCGAGCTCGGCGTGCAGGCGGTCGATGAGGGTGCGGAAGCCGGCGAAGAGGAGCAGGGGCAGCTCATATCCCTTGCCGTCATATCCCTTGCCCGTACCGTCAACCTGGTTTACCTTCTTCTTGTCGTCAACCATGTTGTCTATTTTAGGGCCGGGCAGGCCCACAGGGGTACGGGATGTTCACCGCGCACACACTCGAAACCGCACCGTCCGACTCACGCGCCACGATGGAGCGCACCGCCGTCGCCTTCGGGCAGGTGCCGGACGCGGTCGCCCGCCTCGCCGAGTCGCCCGACCTCCTCAACGGGTTCCTGGAGATGACGGCGGCCTTCGACCGGACGACCCTCGAACCCGTCGCCCGCGAGGTCGTCATCATGACGGTCGCGACGCGCAACGACTGCCACATCTGCGTGACGATGCACACAGGCAAGCTGCGCAAGCTGGGCGCATCGCCCGGGCTGATCACGGCCCTCCGCGAGGAGCGGGCGCTGTCCGACGAACGCCTCGAAGCGGTACGCCGGTTCACGCTCACCGTCCTCGCCACGGCGGGCGGGGTCGACGACGCCGACCTGCAGGAGTTCTTCGCCCACGGCTACACCGAGCGCAACGCCCTCGAAGTCGTCATGGGCATCGGTACGTACACGATGTCGACGCTCGCGAACCGGCTGACGCGGGCGGTGTGAGCGCGTCAGTCCGCCTCGCCGTGGCGCGCCAGGAAGGCGGTCCAGGTGGCGGGGGATATCTGGAGGGTGGGGCCGGTGGGGTTCAGCTTTGAGTCGCGGATGTGGATGGTGGTGGGGGTGGTGGCGAGTTCGAGGCATTCGCCGCCCTGGTCGCCGCTGTGAGTGGACTTGGACCAGGTGAGGGCCGCCTCCAGGCATTCGCCCTCGCCGACGCTGTAGCTGCTCTTGAACCAAGTCATTCCGTTGCTCATAGTTCGCTTGCCGTCTCCTCGATGAGCTGCGCGGAAGCCTCCGGGGCCAGCGCTTGGCTGCGGAGAATCCCGTACTTGCCTTGCAGGTTGCCCAAGTCGGGCTGGTCTGCGATGAAGTAGCCGCCCTTATGCCCTTCGATGTAGGCGAGCTGTCGTCGCTCGGCCGTTTCCATCAGAATCATGGGACCCATCAGCCCCGCGTGGGTCTGTCTGTCGTGCGGCATGACTTGGATCGTGACGTTCCGAAGTGCCGCGGACTCGACCATCCCGTTCAGTTGCTCCTTAAGCACGTGTTTGCCGCCCAACGGGCGGGTCAGGGCGCTTTGCTCCACGATGAAGTTAAGAACCGCAACGGGTTTGCGGGCGAAGAGCTTCTGCCGTGCCAGCCGGTTCGCTACGCGTTCGTCGATCTCGTCGTCGTCCAGCGGCGGATAGACGCAGTTGAACACGGCGCGCGCATAGTTCTCGGTCTGTAGCAACCCCGGCATTACGTGGTCCTGGTAGGAGTGGATGGACAGCGCCATCTTCTCGTGCTCCAGAAAGTCCTCAGTCCACAGCTGAAGCCCGCTCTTGTCAAACTCCTTCTCCGCGAGCAGCATCAGTGCACCTTGTGCACCCAGCACCCCATCAGCAATCTCGACCAACTTGCCCTTGGGCGGTCGCTCCCCGCGCTCCACCATCGCCACCTGCGACTTGGAGTACTGAACATGCGTGCCCAGCCCTTCCAGGGTCATCCCGGCCCGCTCGCGGTAGAACCGCAACAACGCGCCGAACGTCTCCGACCCTCGTTCACCGGAGTGCACAACGTCCTCCCCAAGTGCACAGCGCAGCACGGCGCCTGCGAATCCCTGGTCACAGTATGTAAGCGCCCGTAAGCATTTGCCGCATGAACTCGGAAACCTCATCACTCAGGGTCCACGACTGGATTCCGGCGACGGGCCACGCCCTGCGGCACGCGGGCATTCACTTCGACGCGGTACGGATCGAGGGCGCGCTCGGCGAGCAAGTCGCGTACGACCTGATGCAGTTCACGGAGTTCCGCGCGGGCCCGATCGTCCGCGAGGCGACGGGCGGGCGCTACCTCTACTTCCTGCTGCCCCCGCAGGCAGCGGAGTCGTACACCTGGCCGGTCGGCGCGCGGGCGCTGGGCCGGAGCGCGGGGAGCCTCGCGTACGTCGGCGTGCCCGCGCTGGATGGCTACACGTGGCCCCTGGACTGGAGGTCACGCCCGACGAGTGAAGTCCCGTTCGTGGAGGGTGATTTGTTGCACGAGACGACTAAACGTGCGGTACGGTGACCGCGTCATCACGCTCTGTGTCCGGCCGGACATGGGGCGGTCCCCGGAGGTGCTAGCAACACCGCCCGAGGACCTTCACCACCGAATGGATCAGAGGTCCACCGGGATGCTTCGGCATGCTATCGCGCCCACCCGGCGCTACACGAAGGCTTCGCACGACGTCGTACGGCATCAGTGCCTGAACAGCGATGCGAAGGTCCTGCTCCTGTACGTGCAGGGGCTCTCCGAGGCGGACGTCTCCGCCAGATCGCTCGGCGAACACGCGGCGCGGCTCGGCATCAAGGGCCGCGCCTACCAGCGGGCCAAGCAACTCCTCACCGACTCCGGCTACTTGCACGCATGGCGTTGGCAGGGTGAGCGGGGCCGCTGGGTCACGGAACAGCTCCTGGCGAACGTCACCCTGACGGGTGAGGAGGCGGGGCGGGCCCGGGTCGGAGACGGGCCCGCACCGACTGCGCAGGCGCCGACGGTCGGCGGGCCGGGAACGCGGGAACCCGGTGGCTCTTACCCAGAAGAACAACGGGAGAAGAATCTTCCCCACCCCCCACCCGAAGAGTCGGAACCCGCAGCCGACACGGAACTGGCCGAGGCCGAGCGGGTGTTGCTGTCACTCCGCCACGTGAACCGGGACCTGCTGCTCGGCGTACGAGAGGCGCGAGCACTGGCGGGGGCGGCGGCGGAGTGGCTGCGGCGGGGTGTCTCGGCCGGTGACCTCCGCAAGGCGCTGACTGCGGGGCTGCCTTCGGGCGGGGTCCGGTCGGCGGTCGGGTTCGTACGCCACCGGCTGGTGCAGAAGCTGCCGGACCGTGCGGAGTCGACACCCGCTGCGGGTGAGGCGGTGAGGCTCGGGCTCGTGACGTGCGCGGGGCCGGGGGCCGAGCACGTCTTCCGGCCTCTGGGCGAGGAAACACGATGCGGCCGGTGCCGAACGGAAGGGGCCTCCTCCGGCACGAAGGACGACCGCCGCGCGCAACCACTGCCCTGGCGCGACCGCCTGGCGAGCGCGAGGACGTGACGGGCGGTCCGGCCCGCGTCGGTCCACGCCGTGGTCGCGGGTCGGCGCCGCCAGCACATCCGGGTCCGCGTGAGCCTCCGCTGTGTGCCGCCAGTGGCCGTGGCTCATGGGTGGGAAGCTATTCGAGGGGCGGCCTGGTGCCCTCGCCCGTGAGGGTGGCGTAGGGGCCGCCTATGCCCCACCCCTGGGACAGGGCGGTCGCGAACGCCGACGCCAGTTTGTGTTCGCCGGAGGCGTTGGGGTGCGTGCCGTCGTACGTGTCCACATTGATGTCATACGACAGCGGCGGGGACGCCAGGAGCAGGGGGGAAGCCGGCGTGTCCAGGTCTGCCACCGTCTTTGCGAGCAGTTCGTTGAAGTGGGAGACCTCCGTCGCGAACGGGGCGTCCGAGGTCGCGCGGATGTTCGGGATCACGGGGAGCAGGACCATCCGGATGCCGGGGTTCGTCGCACGGGCCGCTGTGATGAAGGCGCGGACATTGTCGGTCGTTTGGGCCGCGTTCGTGTAGAAGCCGAGGTCGATCAGGCCGAGGGAGATGAGGAGGATGTCGGCGGGGTCGCGGTGCAGGGCGCCGGATATGTGCGGGGCCATGTGCAGCCAGCCCTCGCCCCAGCCCGCGAGGTGGTGGCGGGGGAAGTCCGGGGACACGGTGGCGGCGTAGTCGTGGGAGAGGGGCTCGCCCGCCGCCTTGTCGTAGAGGGCGGTGCGCGGGCCGACCACGGCGGCGCCCTCGGGGCCGAGGGTGTCGCGAAGGTGCTGCCACATCCGGTACCGCCAGGTGTGCTCCCCGGCGCTTCCGATCGTCATCGAGTCGCCGACGAACATGAACCTGAACATCGGGTCATCATCGCGGATCGGGGGCACCGACTGCGATGTGAGGCTGAGCACGCCGCCCGCGCGGGCAGATGGCACGCTTGGGCGCATGCGTTCGCTTCGGGCTGTTCCGTCTGTCCTCGCCGGTGCCGTACTGGTCTTCGCCGTGGCTGTCCCCGCCGCACCTGCCGCGGCCGACGACCACGACGGGTTCACCATCAAGGATCCGCGGATCGTCGAGTCCAGCGGCCTCGCCGCGTCCCGCGCCCACCCCGGCATCTACTGGACGCACAACGACCAGGACAAGGGCGCCTACCTGTACGCGGTCGACTCGAAGACGGGCGAGACCGTCGCCACCATCACGATGGCCGGCGTCGGCGCACCGCGCGACGTCGAGGCGATCTCGATCGGCAGCGACGGGAACATCTACGTCGGCGACATCGGTGACAACCTCAACGGCACCTGGAAGAACGTCTGGATCTACAAGCTCCCCGAGCCGAAGCAGCTCAAGAACCAGACGGTCCGCGCCACGCAGTACGTCGTGAAGTACGCCGACGGCGCGCGGGACGCGGAGGCGCTGATGGTCCACCCGAAGACCGGGCGCATCTACATCGTCAGCAAGAACGAGGACGGCGGCGGACTGTACGAGAGCCCGGAGCGGATGTCGGCCTCCGGCACGAACGTCTTCAAGCGCGTCGCCGAGATCGACCTGTGGGTGACCGACGGCGCCTTCTCGCCCGACGGCAAGCAGCTCGCCGTGCGCGGCTACTTCGGCGGCATCTGGTACGCGTGGCAGGGCGACGGCAAGAAGCCGCAGCGCAAGGGCCGCCTGAGCGTGCCGCTGCAACGGCAGGGAGAGTCCGTCACGTACACGACGGACGGCACGACCCTGATGTACGGCACGGAGGGTGCCCAGAGCGACGTGGAGCCCGTGGAGGCGCCCGGCGGGGGCGGCGGAAACGGCAAGTCCCCCTCGGACAACGGCGGCACGGCCCGCGACGGCGACGACCCCTTCCTCAACGGAAGCCTCAAGACGGGCGCCATAGTCGTCGGAGCCGTCCTGCTCGCCGTGTTCGGCCTGAAACGGCTGGGACGGCGCGGGCGCAAGTAGCGGGGCGAAGGGCGGCTTGGGGGGAGAGGCTTACGCACCCGAGGTTCGGGGTGCGGGGAACTGCGCGACCAGCTACGGCGCACCCGCGGCTGGTCGCGCAGTGAAGCGTCAGAGCTTCTCGATCACGTAGTCGATGCACTTCGTGAGCGCCTCGACGTCCGCGGGGTCGATCGCCGGGAACATCGCGACGCGCAGCTGGTTGCGGCCCAGCTTGCGGTACGGCTCCGTGTCCACGATGCCGTTCGCGCGCAGGGCCTTCGCCACCGCGCCCGCGTCGATCTCGTCCGCGAAGTCGATCGTGCCGATGACCTGCGAGCGCTTCGCCGGGTCCGTGACGAACGGGGTCGCGTACTTGGACTCCTCGGCCCAGCCGTACAGCGTGCGCGAGGACGCGGCCGTGCGGCCGGTCGTGAAGTCCAGGCCGCCCTGGGAGTTCATCCAGTCCAGCTGCTCGGCGAGGAGGAAGAGCGTGGCGAGCGCCGGGGTGTTGTACGTCTGGTTCTTGCGGGAGTTGTCGATCGCCGTGGGGAGGGAGAAGAACTCCGGGACGTGGCGGCCCGACGCGTGGATCCGCTCGGCGCGCTCGATCGCCGCCGGGGAGAACGCGGCCAGCCACAGGCCGCCGTCCGAGGCGAAGGACTTCTGCGGGGCGAAGTAGTAGACGTCCGTCTCGGCGATGTCGACCGGCAGGCCGCCCGCGCCGGACGTGGCGTCCACCAGGACGAGGGAGCCGGTGTCGGCGCCCGCGACGCGCTTGATGGGGGCGGCGACGCCGGTGGAGGTCTCGTTGTGGGTGAAGGCGTAGACGTCGACGCCCGCCTCCGCCTTCGGGTCGGGGTGCGTGCCCGGGTCGCTCGCGATCACGGTCGGCTCGGCCAGCCACGGGGCGAGCTTCGACGCCTTCGCGAACTTGGAGGAGAACTCGCCGAAGTTGAGGTGCTGCGACTTGTTCTCGATCAGGCCGTGCGTCGCCACGTCCCAGAACGCGGTGGAGCCACCGTTGCCCAGGATCACCTCGTAGCCCTCGGGGAGGGAGAAGAGGTCGGCGATGCCCTCGCGCACGCGGCCGACCAGGTTCTTGACCGGGGCCTGGCGGTGGGACGTACCGAGCAGAGAGGTACCGGTGGCGGCCAGGGCGTCCAGCGCCTCCGTACGCACCTTGGAGGGGCCCGCGCCGAAACGGCCGTCGGCGGGCTTCATGTCAGCGGGAATCTGGATCTCAGCCACGGGGCGAGCCTAGCGGTTCGGGGCTCGCCGTCTTGGTGGTGTCCGTCGGCTGAGATCCTCGGTCACCCGGGGTGGACGCCGCGGGGCTCCGCCCCGGGCCCCGCTCCTCAAACGCCGGAGGGGCTGGATTGCCCCCGGGCGGGCCCAAGACGCACCGGCAGCTCGTACAAATCGTTCTGCGTCACCACCGGCTTGTTGCGGAGGGCCTCGTGCGGGACCGCGAGCCGCAGGTCAGGGAAGCGGGCGTACAGGGCCGGGAGGGCTACTCCCGCCTCCAGGCGGGAGAGGGCCGCGCCGGGGCAGACGTGGGGGCCGTGGCCGAACGAGATGTGGCGGGTGGGGGACGTGCGGGTGATGTCGAAGGTGCCCGCCGTGGGGCCGTGCGCGGCCTCGTCACGGCCTATCGCGCCGTAACTGACGATCACCGCGTCACCCTCGCGGATCACCTTGTCGCCGACGGGGACGTCCGCCGCGGCGAAGCGGATCAGGACGTGCGAGGTCGGTGAGGAGTAGCGCAGGGTCTCCTCGATCACCGCGTCCCAGCCGACCTCGCCCGCGAGGACCAGCGCGAGCTGGTCGGGGTGGGCGGCGAGGTTGACGACGGCGTTGACGATGAGGGAGATCGTCGTCTCGTGGCCCGCGGCGACCATCAGCTGGAGGGTGGAGACGATCTCCTCGTCGGTGAGGCGGTCGCCGTTCTCGGAGGCCTGGACGAGGGCACTCGTCAGGTCGTCGCCGGGCTTCGCGCGGCGCTCCGCGACGACCTTGGCCATCATCCCGGCGAGCTCGCCGAGCGTCGCCACGACCTCGTCCGGGGGCGTCTGCGTGGAGAAGAACTTGTCGAAGAGGACCTTCAGGCGCGGGAGGTCCGCCTCGTCGATGCCCATCAGGTCGCTGATGACGTACATGGGGAGGGGGTAGGCGAACTCCGCCTTCAGGTCGACCGTGCCGGAGTCGGTGGGGAGATTGTCCAGGAGGCCCGAGGCGAGTTCCGCTATGCGGGTCCGCATGCGCTCCACGCGGCGCGGCGTCAGCGCCTGCGCCACCAGTGTGCGCATCCTGCGGTGCTCCTCGCCGTCGGCCGTCAGCATGGAGCGGCCGGGGTTGGCGAGGCCGATCAGCGGCCAGTCGGCGGGGATCTCGCCGCGCCGCCAGGCGCCCCAGACATCGATGTCCTTCACCAGGCGCCTGTCGGTGAGGAGCCGGCGCGCCTCGGCGTGGTGCGTGACCGCCCACACCGGGACGCCGCCCGGCAGCTCCGCCTCGGCGAGCGGGCCCGCGGCGCGCAGCAGGGCGCTCTCGGCGTCGAGGTCGGTGACGAACGGGTCCAGGGCGATGCGCTTCATCTGAGGTCTCCAAACACTGAGGTCGGGGTCGGGGTGAAGCTCACCGGCAGGTCGGTGAGGCCGCGCAGCCAGGGCGACGGGCGGCGGGTCAGGGCGTCGGCGGGCACCGCGAGGTCGAGGTCGGGCAGCCGGTCGAGGAGGACCTCGATGCCGGTGCGGGCGATGACCTCGGCGACCTCCTGGGCGGGGAAGGGGCAGCGGTGCTCGCCGTGGCCGAAGGAGAAGTGGGCGCTGTTGCCGCCGGTGAGCGCCGAGCCGTCGGTGCGGACCTGCGGGTCGGAGTTGGCGGCGGCGAGGCCGAGCAGGAGCAGGTCGCCGGAGTTGACGCGGCGACCGCCCAGCTGGGTGTCGCGGGAGGCCCAGCGCCCGGCGACGTTCTGCGTGGGGGTGTCCTCCCACAGGACCTCGTTCATGGCCTCGGCGACGCTGTGCCGGCCGCCGAACAGGGAGGCGGCGAACCGGTCGTCGGTGAGCATCAGGCGCAGCGAGTTGCCGATCCAGTCGGCGGTCGGCTGGTGGCCCGCGGCCATCATCACCATCAGGTCCTGGGCGATCTCCTCGTCCGAGAAGCCCAGTTCGCCGTCGTCCGCCTGCGTCTGAAGCATGTACGAGGCGACGTCGGCGCCCGGCTCGGCGTGCTTGTCGGCGATGAGCCGCATCATCGAACCGGCCAGGTGCTGCTGGCCCGCGAGCGCCCGTTCGCGGCCGTCGATCATGTCGTTCATCGCCGTGACGAGGCCGGGGCCCTGCTCGTCGGAGAAGCCGTAGATGCGGGCGAGGACGCGGACCGGGAGCAGCATCGCGTACTCGGCGATGATCTCCGTGGTGCCCTTGCCGCAGAAGCGGTCGATCAGCTCGTCCGCGAACTGCTCGGCGTGCGCGCGGAGTTCGAAGGGATCGACGCCTTCGAGGGCGTGCGCGATCATCGCGGCGCGGCGGGTGTGCCGCTCGCCGACGGTGTAGAGGATCGACGGCTGCTTGTGGCCGATCATCGGCAGGAGCGGCCAGTCGGCGGGGATGTGCGGCCACTGGTTCCACAGCTCGGAGTCGCGGCTGTAGAGGACCGGGTCGCCGGTGACCTGGTGGAGTTCGCGGTAGCCGAGCACCAGCCAGGCCGGTATGCCGCCGTCCAGGAGGACGGGGGCGACGGGGCCGTGGTCGCGGCGCATCTCCCGGTACAGCTGCGTCGGTTCGGTGGCGAACCGCGGGCCGGAGAGCGGGACGGGACCGGGCGCGGCAGCGGCGTCGGCTCCGGCGCCGGTTACGGGGCAGGTCACTGGGCGTTCTCCTGGAGGGCGTTCGGCGGGAGGGCGGCGCGCTGGGCCGTGTACAACGACTGGAGGTGTTCCACGAGCGTGATCAGGACGGCCTTGCTCGACCCGCGGGAGCGCGCGTCGCAGTCGACGAGCGGCACGCCGGGGTCGAGGTCGAGCGCCTCGCGCAGCTGATCGAGGGTGTGCGGGGAGCCCCCGAAGTCGTTGCGGGCGACGATGAACGGCGTGCCGTGGTGCTCCAGGCGGTCGATCGCGTACCAGGAGTCCTCGACGCGCCGCGGGTCCACGAGGACGACCGCGCCGAGCGTGCCGGAGAAGAGGCGGTCCCACAGGAACCAGAAGCGTTCCTGGCCGGGGGCGCCGAAGAGGTAGAGGATGTTGTGGGCGTCGAGCGTGATGCGGCCGAAGTCGAAGGCGACGGTCGTGGACGTCTTGGCGCGCAGCCCGTCGAGGCCGCCCGTCTCGTCGATGCCCCGCCCGGCCTGCGTCATCGTCTCCTCGGTGTTGAGGGGACGGATCTCGCTGACGGAGCGTACGAGCGTCGTCTTGCCGACGCCGAAGCCGCCGACCACGACGATCTTCAGACCGTTGTCCGCGGTGGCGGTCAGTTCGGTTCGGGTGGCCCCGGTAGCGCTGCGTTCAGAGGTTGCGGAGTCCAACGAGCACCTGCTCCAGGATGTCGGGGTCGGGAAGGCTGTGGTCGGCGCCCGCGCGCGGGTGGCGGGCGCTGATCCGGCCCGCGTCGAGCAGGTCGGACAGCAGGATGCGGGTGATGCTCACCGGCAGGCCCAGCTCGGCGGCGACCTCCACCATGGCGGTCGGCAGGTGGCACAGGCGCAGGATCGCGGCGTGCTCGGACTGCATGCCGGGGACCGGCGCCGACTCGGCGACGACGAGGGTCACCAGGTCGAAGGGGGTGTCGGGCGCCGACCGGCTGCGTCCTCCGGTGAGGGTGTACAGCCGGTCGGGGGAGTCGTCCCGGCCGGGGCGGCTCATGAGGCGGGCTGGGTGCGGGGAGCGCCGTCCGTGCGGGGCGCGGCGCGCAGGTGCTCGCCGAGCTGCTCGACCAGCTCGGCCATGGTGTGCCCGACGAGGCCCGCGTCGGCGTCCTCGGCGGCGATGACCGCGAGGTGCGCGCCCTCGCCCGCCTCGACGATGAAGAGGATGCCGCCGTAGAACTCGGCCATCGCGGAGCGGACCCCGCCGCTGCCGTCGCCGAACTCGGCGGACGCGCCGTGCGAGAGGGACTGGATGCCGGCGGCTATCGCGGCCAGCTGGTCTGCCTGGTCGACGGAGAGCTCGGGCGTGCGGCACAGCTTCAGGCCGTCCCGCGAGAGCACGAGGGCGTGCCGGGCGCCGGGGGTGCGCTCCAGGAGTCCCTGGAGGAGCCAGGTGAGCTTCTCGTCGGTGGTGGCGCCGGGGGTGGAACCGGCGGTGGTGCCGGGGGTGGAGCCGGTGTTCATCGGGGGGTCTCGCCTTCCGGGTGCGGGGGAGTTGCGGTGGCGTCCGTGTCCTGCGCCGGTCCTGAGGGGTCCGACGGAGCGGGGCGGACGGCCTGGCGGAAGCTGCTGAAGCGGGCCGCGGTGCTCGCGGCGGTGGCGGCGGGCGGCCGCCGGGTCTCACCCGTGTCGCTGTCGGCGCGGGCCCGCTCGGCGGCGGCGAGGGTGCGGCCGCGGGGGCGCTTGGGGAGGGGGGCGTCGGGGGTGTCTTCGGCCGGGCGCCCGGGGTTCATCTGCAGGTGCGGGGCCGCGGGGGGATCTGCGTACTCGCCATCCCTGCGCCGCGTCGGAAGTTCCTGGACGTCACGGTCGGCTCGGTGCTCCGTGCGCACATCCCCCCGCGTCCCCTCCGGCGCGCTCGCGGGTGACGGGGTGTCGGGGGTGGCACGCTCGGTCGCGGAGGCTGGGAGCGGGAGGGCCGCCGTGGTCGGAGCCGTCGCCGAGGGTCGGGAGACCAACTCCTGGGGTATCAGCAGGAGTACGCCCGTACCGCCCCGCGCCGACGGCCGGAACGACACCGTCAGACCGTGCTTGCGGGCCAGCCTGCCGACCACCGCGAGCCCGAGCCGGGTGCCGGACAGGCCGCCGAGGCCCTGGGCCTCACCGGACACGGCCTGCTCGGCGCGGCGCTGCTGCACCGGTCCCATCACGAGGCCGCTGTCCTCGACGGAGATGATGACGCCCGCCGCGACCTCCTCGATGTAGACGTGCACTTCGGAGGTGGGCGGCGAGAAGTTCGTCGCGTTGTCGAGGAGTTCGGCCAGGGCGTGCATGACACCCTCGGCGGCGTGGCCCGCGACGGCGACCTCGCTGGCCGAGTGGACGCGCACCCGCTGGTAGCCGCCGATGCGGCCCATCGCACCGCGCAGGATCGACTCCATGACGATGGGCCGGGCCCAGCGGCGGCCGGAGCGGGCGCCGGTGAGCACCGCGACGGAGTCGGCGATGCGGCCCGCCTGCGCGGTGCGGTGGTCGAGGTGGAGGAGGTCGGTGAGGACGTCCTCGTCGGCGTGCCTGCCCTCCATCTCGCGCAGGTCGGCGAGCATGCCGGTGGCCAGGGCCTGCATGCGGCCCGCGGCGTTGGCGCAGGCGGCGAGGGCGGCGGCGCGCTCGGACTCGGCGCGGCGCACGCGCACGGTCAGCTCGGTCCGCTCCCGGGCGAAGTACTCGGTGAGCGCGGTCCGCTCACGGGTGAACTCCTCGGTACGGGCGGCATGTTCGCGTACGAGGCGCTCCGCGTCCTGCTCCCCGGCCGCCACGCGGCGGCGCAGCAGGGAGTTGGCGCGCAGGGTGTGGAAGGCGAGCGTCACGGCGACCGTCAGGGCTACGGCCGCGGCGCCGGATCCCCAGGCCAGCGGGGTGCGTACGGAGGCGGGCGCGAGGGCCGCGGCGGCTCCGGTGAGCGCCGCGGTGACCACGGCGCAGGTCAGCAGGACGAGCGCGGACGGGCGCAGCGGAGGGTGCTCCGTCCCGGGGCGCGCTGGGGGGGTTTGCGCGGTCATCAATCGGGGTCCTCGATCGGAAGCGACACACTCTGCTCAAGCTTGGCTCAAGAAAAGATCACTATAGGAGAGTTGTCGACCGAGTTGGGAACCTTCCGGTCCGGATCATGAGAAAACGGGTGGGGCGGGGTGGCCACGAGGGGTTGCCGCGTGGGCATGCTTGGGGGATGAGCGATCTCGGCGGCGGTCCTGGCGGTTCCGGTGAGCTCGGCGGTCCCCGGGGGTCCGGGGGGTCCGGTGGCCACGGGGGCGGCTCCGGCGAATCCGGCGGCCACGGTGGCAAAACCGGCGGCTCCGGTGGCCACGGTGGCAAAACCGGTGGCTCCGGTGGCCACGGTGGCAAAACCGGCGGCACCAGCGGCACTAGCGGCACCAGCGGCTCCGGTGACTCCGGCGGTACCGGCGGCTTTGGTGACTCCGGCGGTACCGGCGGCTTTGGTGACTCCGGCGGTACCGGCGGTACCGGCGGCTCCGTTGGCTCCAGCAGCCCCAGTAGCCCCAGTAGCCCCGGCCGCCCCGGCCGCCCCGGCCGCCCCGGCAGCCCCAGCGGCTCCGGCCGCACCCGCACCCGCCCCCGCGCAGGCCTGCGGCACGCCCAAGCCCACGTCGACCCCGAAGCCCTCGCCCGCGACCTCCGCGCCGCCGTACGCGGCGATGTCGACCTCTCCGTCACCGCCCGCGCCCTGCACACCATGGACGCCTCCAACTACCGCCGCGTGCCCGCCGCCGTCGTGGCCCCGCGCGACGCCGACGACGTGGCGGCGGCCCTCGCGGTGTGCCGGGAACGCGGCCTTCCGCTCGTACCGCGCGGCGCGGGCACCTCGATCGCCGGACAGGCCACGGGAGTCGGCGTCGTCCTCGACCTCACCCGGCACATGAACCGCGTCGTCTCCCTCGACCCCGGGACGCGCACGGCCGTCGTCCAGCCGGGCGTCGTCCTCGACGACCTGCGCGCCGCCGCGGCCCCGCACGGACTCACCTTCGGTCCCGACCCCTCCACGCACAGCCGCTGCACCCTCGGCGGCATGATCGGCAACAACTCCTGCGGCTCGCACTCGGTGGCCTGGGGCACGACCGCCGACAACGTGCACGCCCTCTCCGTGGTCGACGGTTCGGGCGAGCGCCGCCATCTCGCCCGCGGCTGGGACGGCGCCCCCGAAGGACTGCGCGCCCTCGTGGACGGCGACCTGGCGCTCCTGCGCACCGGCTTCCCCGAACTGCCGCGCCGCATCTCCGGATACGCCCTGGACGCGCTGCTCCCCGAACACGGCACGGACCTCGCGCGCGCCTTCTGCGGCTCGGAGGGCACGCTCGGCGTCCTCACCGAAGCGGTCGTACGCCTCGTCGAGGCACCCCGCGCGCGGGCGCTCGCCGTGCTCGGGTACGCGGACGAGAGCGCGGCGGCCGAAGCGGCGGCGGGCCTCCTCCCGCACGGCCCGCTCACGGTCGAAGGCATGGCGGCCGACCTGGTGAGGGGGGCGAACGGCCTGCCCAGGGGCGGCGCCTGGCTCTTCGTGGAGACCGGCGGCGAGAGCCCGGCGCAGGCACGCGCGCGTGCCGACACGATCGTGCGGGCCGCCGCGGGGGACACCGTGGACGCCCTGGTCGTCGACGATCCGGCGGGGCAGCGCGCGCTGTGGCGGGTGCGGGAGGACGCCAGCGGCACGGCGACCCGTATGCCGGACGGCTCGGAGGCGTGGCCCGGCTGGGAGGACTGCGCGGTGCCGCCCGCCCGCCTCGGCGCCTACCTGCGGGACTTCAGGAAGCTGCTCACCGACCACGGCCTGCGCGGCACCCCGTACGGGCACTTCGGTGACGGCTGCATCCACGTGCGCATCGACTTCGATCTGCTCACCCCCGCGGGCATCGCCGGATTCCGCCGCTTCTCCGAAGACCTCGCCGACGTGGTCGTCGCCCACGGCGGCTCGCTCTCCGGCGAGCACGGCGACGGGCAGGCCCGCGCGGAACTCCTGCCGAAGATGTACGGACCCGAACTCGTCGGCCTCTTCGGGCGCGTGAAGGACGTCTGGGACCCGGCGGGGCTGCTCAACCCGGGCATGCTGGTGCGGCCCGCGCCCCTCGACGCCGACCTGCGGTTCGCGCCCCTGCCGCGCGAGCCCGTCGACGTCGTCTTCGGCTACCCGCACGACGGCGGCGACTTCACGGCGGCGGTACGGCGCTGCGTGGGCGTGGCCAAGTGCCGTACGGCGAGCCCCGCTTCGCCCACCGGCGTGATGTGCCCGTCCTACCGCGTCACCGGCGAGGAGGAGCACTCCACGCGCGGGCGCGCCCGCCTGCTGCACGAGATGCTCGCCGGAGAGGTCGTGACGGACGGCTGGCGCTCCACCGAGGTCAAGGACGCCCTCGACCTCTGCCTGTCCTGCAAGGGCTGCCGCTCGGACTGCCCGGTGGGCGTCGACATGGCCACGTACAAGGCGGAGTTCCTGCACCATCACTACCGGGGCCGCCGCAGGCCCGCCGCCCACTACACGATGGGCCACCTGCCGCGCTGGCTGCGGGCCGTCGCGGCGACGCGCACCGCCCGGCTCGTCAACGCCCTCGCCCGGGTCGGCCCGCTGGTGGCGCTCGGCAAGCGGATGGGCGGGATCGCGGCGGAGCGGGCGGTGCCGCGGCTGGCTCCGCGCACGTTCCGGCAGTGGTGGCGCGGGAGGCCGCGCGCAGGGGGCGCTCCCCACGTCGTGCTCTGGCCCGACACCTTCACCGACCACCTCTCGCCGTCGGTGGGACGGGCCGCGGTGGCGGTCCTCGAAGCCGCCGGGCTCACGGTCACGGTGCCGCCGCGCGGGGTCTGCTGCGGCCTGACGTACGTCTCGACGGGCCAGCTCGACCGCGCCCGCGCCGTGCTGCGCGCCACCCTGGACCGGATGGAGCCGCTGCTCGACGCCGGGATCCCCGTGGTCGTCCTGGAGCCGAGCTGCGCCGCGGCCCTCAGGGCGGACCTCGCCGAACTGCTCGGCGACGACCCGCGCGCGGCCCGGCTCGGCGCGGCGGTCCGCACCTTCGCCCAGGCCCTGGAGGAGCTGGCCCCCGGTTGGCGCCCGCCGCACATCGGCCGGAGCGCCGTCGGCCAGACCCACTGCCACCAGCACGCGGTCCTCGGCGACGCGGCGGAGCGGCGACTGCGGGACAAGGCAGGACTGACGGGCGAACTGAGCGGCGGCTGCTGCGGACTCGCCGGGAACTTCGGTTTTGAACGCGGCCATTACGGCGTCTCCAAGGCCTGCGCGCAGGAGCAGCTGCTGCCGTCGGTGGCGGCGGCCGACGGCGAGGCGGTGGTCCTGGCCGACGGCTTCTCCTGCCGGACCCAGCTGGAGCAGTTGGCGGGGGTGCGGGGGCGGCACTTGGCGGAGGTGCTGGCGGAAGGGCTTGGCTCCCGCCTGCTCCCGGCGCACCGGGACCAAAGTCCCCGGCCCAGGTGACCTTTGCGGGTGGGGACGGGTGTCCGTTTCCGGCAGGATCGGGATGGTTCTTGATCATCTGTCGATGCGAGAAGTCGGGTGTGCGGTCGTGCCGGAGATCCCGAAGGACCCTGTATCGCCGAAGGAGCCGGAAGTTCCCGGCGAGACGGCCGGGAAGGACACTGCCGCCGCTCCACGCGGACTCGTCGTGCGCAATTGCTACGACTCCATACGGATGGACACGCTGTTCCGTGGCGACACGGCCGAACCACCGAAACCACCGAAACCACCGAAACCACCGAAACCACCGAAATCGCCGAAGCCACCGAAGTCGCTGCGGAGGTTCGAGGGTGGCGGTCGGGAAGGTGAGGATCCGTTGCAGCGTGCGGGTGCGGGTGCGAGTGGCCGTCGGGAGCACGAGCTCCGGGGCGCCGGGCCGGAGCGGCGGAGGAATGCCGCGCCCCGGGCCGACCGGGAGCTGAGGGAGCGGCGCGGGCCCGCCTGCTCCGGGTGGTGGGCGGTGCTCGTGGTGGTGCTCGCCGTGGTCGGGGCGGGCGCGGAGATCTGGTCCTGCGGGCTCCTGCCCGACCGGCTCACCGAGACGCTGCGGCTGCCCGAAAGGCCCCGGCAGGGACTCGACACGGCGCGCGGGGCGGCCGTCGGCGGCTGCGGCGCCCTCGTCCTCCTCGCGCTCGGCGGGCTCACCCGGGGGCGGGTCGGCACCGCGTGGACGTTGTCGCTCTTCGGCCGGTACCGGGGCACCGTGCGCCGCACCGGACTCGTGTGGATCAGCCCGCTGATGCTGCGCCGCCGCGTCGACGTACGGCTGCGGCACTGGCGCAGCGAGCCGATGCCCGCCGTCGACGCGCAGGGCGTGCCGCTGCGCGTGGTCGTCCTGGTGGTGTGGCAGGTCAAGGACGCGGCGCGGGCGCTCCTCGCGGTCGACGACCACACCGCCTACCTGCGGGAGCAGGTGGAGGCGGTGACCACGCGCGTGGCGTCCCGGCTGCCCGCCGACTCGTTCGGCGAGCCCGCCGACGACGTGCCGACCCTGCGGGACACCGAGGCGGTCGGCGACGCGCTCACTGCGGCGCTGGCGGTGGAGTGCGGGGCCGTCGGCATCGAGGTGTTCTCGGCCCGGCCGCTTCGCGTGGAGTACGCGCCCGAGGTGGCCGCGGCGATGCACCGTCGGCAGATCGCCGCTCTCGACGCCCGGAACCGGGACGCCGTGCTGACGTCGGTGCTCGACGCGGTGGACGACACGGTCCGCAGACTCACCGTACGAGGACTCGTCACACTCGACGACTACGAACGCAAGGCGCTGGTCAAGGACTTGACGGTGGCCTTCTACACGGCGCGCGGCAACACCGTCGGCACGCCCTGAGCCGTACGCGAGGAAGCGGAAGAGCAAGAGAAGAGCAGAGCTAGACGGAGGGACGACGTGCAGACACCGACCCGTTTCACCGAAGAGGTACCCGCCGACTGCGCCTGCGGACACTGCGCGGCGGCGACCGCGGGGCCCGCGGAACAGCAGCGGTGCGGCGGCGTGCGCGGCGCCGTGGTGGCCGCCGTCGGCGCGGCCGTCCTCGTGGGCGCCGCGACCGGCACCGCGTCGGCCGAACCCGCGCCGAGCCACGCGGGCTGGGACGGATCCAAGTACTGGTACAAGGACGCCTCTGGCTGGTGGCGCTGGACCTCGCACCACGCCAAGTACCTGGCGCGGAGCGGCAAGGGGGCCGTGACCTCACCGGGGAAGGGCACGTCTCCCGGCCGACGCCGGACCGCCTCCGCCCCCGCCCCCGCCGAGCCCACTTTCCGTGGCCGGCCGGGCTGGGACGCCACCGACCGCGTGTACTGGTACCGGAAGGCGGGCCACTGGTACTGGACGAGCCACCGGGACAAGTACGAGCGCCGCACGGGCCGGTCGGACGAGCCGCACGGCACGAACCGTGGCACGTCCCACGGCACCGGCTCCCGTACGCCGTCGACCACCGGCATCCCTCGCAGGCACGGCACCGAGGCGGCCATCTCGTACGCCATGAGCCACCTCGGCGACCCCTACGTATGGGGCGGCAACGGCCCGCGCGGCTGGGACTGCTCGGGTCTGGTGATGGCCGCCTACCGGCAGGCGGGCATCTCCCTGCCGCGGGTGGCCGACGCCCAGTACCGCGCCGGCCGGCCCATCTCACGGAGTGAGCTGCGCCGCGGCGACCTGGTGTTCTGGAGCGGCGACGGCAGCGCGTCCGGCATCCACCATGTGGCGATCTACCTGGGCGGCGGCCAGTACCTGGAGGCGCCGCGGCCGGGCAGGAACGTCCGCGTCTCGTCCTTCAGCCAGTACAACCCGAACTTGTACGGGCGGGTCCGCTAGGGCGCGTCCGGCGCCGTGACGTCGGCATGTGGACGTGGGTTGCGTACAGGAGTGAAAGGGCCTCACAATCCTGTCCGAGTGCCCGGCTGTGGACGGTGGAGTCCAGGACAGTGAACCCCTGGGGGGTGCGGAGACGCACCAGGAAAGGCTTGCCCGTGAACGTCTCCCGCAGCGATCAGGCGGCGGCTCCGGCTCCCGTCACGGCTCCGTCCGCCCCGGCTCCGGCGAAGGTCCCGGCGAAGGACTCGGTGGCGACGGGGCAAGGGGCGCGGCAGCCGGGTCTCGGCGGCCGTTTCCGCTCCCTCGGCTCCCTCGGTCCCGTCGGGCTCGTCCTCGCGGGCGGGATCTCCGTGCAGTTCGGCGGCGCGGTCGCCGTGAGCGTGATGCCGAGGGTCGGCGCGGTCGGCATCGTGACGCTGCGGCTCGTCTTCGCCGCGCTCGTGCTGCTCGCCGTGTGCCGCCCGAAGGTGCGCGGGCATTCGCGTGCCGACTGGGGCACGGTCGTCGCCTTCGGCGCGGCGATGGCCGCGATGAACGGCCTCTTCTACCAGTCCGTCGCCCGCATCCCGATGGGCCCCGCCGTCACGCTGGAGGTCCTTGGGCCGCTCGCGCTCTCCGTCCTGGCCTCGCGCCGCGCCGTGAACCTGATCTGGGCGGGGCTCGCGCTCTGCGGTGTCTTCCTGCTCGGCGGCGGGGGTGGTTTCGACGGCCTCGACCCGGTCGGTGTCGCCTACGCCCTCGGCGCGGGTGCGATGTGGGCGACGTACATCCTCTTCAGCGCGCGCACCGGACGGCGCTTCCCGCAGGCCGACGGGCTCGCCCTCGCGATGGTCGTCGCGGCGGTCCTGTTCCTGCCGCTCGGCGTCACCGTCTCCGGGACGAAGCTGGTCGAGCCGGGCACACTGGCGCTGGGCGCGGCGGTCGCGGTGCTGTCGTCCGTGCTGCCGTACACCCTCGAACTCCTCGCGCTGCGGCGGCTGCCCGCGCACACCTTCGCCATCCTGATGAGCCTGGAACCGGCCATCGCGTCCGTCGCCGGGTTCCTCGTCCTGAGTCAGGCCCTGTCGGTCACCGAGGCACTGGCCATCGCCCTGGTCATCGCGGCGAGCATGGGGGCGGTGCGGTCGCAGGTGGGGCGCCGGGGGGACCGGTCGGGCGGGGGCCGTGCGGGCGGGGAAGCGGTGACGGGGGCTGTGGCCGGTCCGGCTGCGGGTACGGCTGTGGAAGCGAGTACGGTCACCGCCTCGGCCGCCGGGGGCTCGGCCGGCCGGTAGCGCCGGGTTCGACCGGTCACCGACACCCCGGTCGAACCGCCCACGGACTCGTCCGGAAAGTAATGCAAGCACGCTTGCTTGTTTCTGCGAGCGCTGCCATGCTCCCAGGCACTCCCCGAGCTCTCGGCTTCCTGCGAGCGGGGGGACCCAGTCGTGCCCCGAGGGGAGCGTTCCGTGTCCGATGCCCTGCCTGTGCTCGACGACCTGCGCGAGGAGAGCGAGGAACTCGACCGTGTCGTCGCGGAGCTGAGCCCGGCGGCGTGGGCCCTGGCGACGCCCGCGCCCGACTGGAGCGTCGCCCACCAGATCGCGCACCTGACCTGGACGGACCGGGCGGCGCTGCTCGCCGCCACCGATCCGGGAGCCTTCGCCGTCGAGGTCGAGAAGGCGGCCGCGGCACCGGACTCGTTCGTGGACGAGGGCGCCGAGGAAGGCGCCGCACTGCCGCCCGCCGAGCTGCTGACCCGCTGGCGCGCCGGGCGCGACGCGCTGTGGCAGGCCCTGAGCGAGGCCCCGGCGGGCACCCGTCTGCCCTGGTACGGGCCGCCCATGGCCGTCCCCTCCATGGCGTCGGCGCGGCTCATGGAGACCTGGGCGCACGGCCAGGACGTGGCGGACGCGCTCGGCGTGCGGCGGACGGCGACCGGACGGTTGCGGCACGTCGCGCGGATCGGGGTGCGGGCGCGGGACTTCGCCTTCGCGGTACGGGGCTTGAGCGCGCCCGGCGAGGAGTTCCGGGTGGAGCTGACCGCGCCCGGTACGGGGGAGACCTGGACGTACGGCCCCGAACACGCCCCCCAACGCGTCACGGGCCCAGCCCTCGACTTCTGCCTGCTGGTCACCCAGCGAGCCCACCGCGCCGACCTCTCCCTGCACGCCGAGGGCCCCGACGCCGACCGCTGGCTGAACATCGCGCAGGCGTTCGCGGGCCCACCAGGCACCGGGCGCGCGCCGAGGGGAGGTGCCGCATGACGGTGTCCGCCCTCCGTATCGGCAACGCCTCCGGCTTCTACGGTGACCGGTTCGACGCGATGCGCGAGATGCTCACCGGCGGTCCCCTCGACGTCCTCACCGGTGACTACCTCGCCGAGCTGACCATGCTCATCCTCGGCCGCGACCGGCTGAAGGACCCCTCACGCGGTTACGCCAAGACCTTCCTGCGGCAGCTGGAGGAGTGTCTCGGGCTCGCGCGGGAGCGGGGCGTGCGCATCGTCGCCAACGCGGGCGGCCTCAACCCGGCCGGGCTCGCCGACGCCGTGCGGGAGCTGGCCGGGCGACTCGGGCTCGGTGGGATCAAGGTCGCGCACGTCGAGGGCGACGACCTCGGCGCCCGCTTCCCCGGCGCCCTCACCGCCAACGCCTACCTCGGCGGCGCCGGAATCGCCGCCTGCCTGAACGCGGGCGCCGACGTCGTCGTCACCGGCCGCGTCACCGACGCCGCCCTGGTCACGGGCCCCGCCGCCGCGCACTTCGGCTGGGCCCCCGACGCGTACGACGCGCTCGCGGGCGCCGTCGTCGCCGGGCACGTCCTGGAGTGCGGAGCGCAGGCCACCGGCGGCAACTACGCCTTCTTCGCCGAGAGGATGAAGGGGCCGGACGGGCTCGGCGCCCTGCGCCACCCCGGCTATCCGCTCGCCGAGATCCACCAGGACGGCTCGTCCGTCATCACCAAGCACGACGGCACCGGCGGCTTCGTCGACGTCGGCACGGTGACCGCGCAGCTCCTCTACGAGACGCAGGGCGCCCGGTACGCGGGCCCCGACGTCACCGCCCGCCTCGACACCGTCGTCCTCACCCAGGAAGGCCCCGACCGCGTCCGTATCGACGGCGTGCGCGGCGAGGCGCCGCCCCCCACCCTCAAGGCGGGCCTCAACCGTCTCGGCGGCTTCCGCAACGAAGTCGTCTTCGTGCTCACGGGGCTCGACATCGAGGCCAAGGCCGAGCTCGTCCGCGCGCAGATCGAGGACGCCATGGGGCGGGCCAAGTCCCGCCCGGCGCACGTGCGTTGGGAACTGGCCCGCACCGACAGGCCCGACGCCCCCACCGAGGAGGGCGCCGCCGCGCTGCTCCGCCTCGTCGTGCGCGACAGCGACGCGGACGCGGTCGGCCGCACGCTCAGCGGCGCCGCCATCGAGCTGGCCCTCGCCGGCTACCCCGGCTTCCACGTGACCGCGCCGCCCGGCAAGGGCTCGCCCTACGGGGTCTTCGAGGCGGCGTACGTCGACCGTGACACCGTCGAGCACGTGGCCGTCCTGCCCGGCGGCGAACGCACGCCCATCGCGCCGGGCGCCGACACCCGTGTACTCGAAGACCCGCCCCGGCCCCCGCTGCCCGCCCCGCTCCCGCCGGGCCCCACCCGCCGCGCGCCCCTCGGCCTCGTCGCCGGGGCCCGCAGCGGCGACAAGGGCGGTGACGCGAACGTCGGCGTGTGGGTGCGCTCCGACGACGCGTGGCGGTGGCTGGCCCACGAGCTGACCGTCGACCGGTTCCGCCAACTCCTGCCGGAAACCGCCGGCTTGAACGTCGTGCGGCACGACCTGCCGAACCTGCGCGCCCTGAACTTCGTCGTCGAGGGACTGCTCGGCGAGGGCGTGGCCGCACAGGCCCGCTTCGACCCGCAGGCCAAGGGGGTCGGCGAGTGGCTGCGCGCCCGCCACCTGGACATACCGGAGGTACTGCTGTGACCGTCCTCGCCTCCGCGCTCGACCCCGCGAGCGCCGAGTACGCCGAGCACCGCCGGGCCATGCTCGACCGGCTCGCCGAGCTCGGCACCGAGCAGGCCAAGGCGCTCGAAGGGGGAGGGGAGAAGTACGTCCAACGGCACCACAAGCGCGACAAGTTGCTCGCCCGCGAGCGGATCGAGCTGCTCCTCGACCCGGACACGCCGTTCCTCGAGCTGTCCCCGCTGGCCGCCTGGGGCAGCGACTACCCCGTCGGCGCCTCCATGGTCACCGGCATCGGCGTTGTCGAGGGCGTCGAGTGCCTGATCACCGCCAACGACCCCACCGTCCGGGGCGGGGCCTCCAACCCCTGGACGCTGAAGAAGGCCTTCCGCGCCCACGAGATCGGGCACGCCAACCGGCTGCCGTCCATCCACCTCGTCGAGTCCGGCGGCGCCGACCTGCCCTCCCAGAAGGAGATCTTCATCCCGGGCGGCGCCCTCTTCAAACACCTCACGCAGTCCTCGGCGGCCGGGATCCCGACCATCGCCGTCGTCTTCGGGAACTCCACCGCAGGCGGCGCCTACGTGCCCGGCATGAGCGACCACGTGATCATGGTCAAGGAGCGGGCGAAGGTCTTCCTCGGCGGCCCGCCCCTGGTGAAGATGGCGACCGGCGAGGAGAGCGACGACGAGTCGCTCGGTGGCGCCGAGATGCACGCCCGCACCTCCGGCCTCGCCGACTACCTCGCCGACGACGAACGGGACGCGCTGCGCCAGGCCCGCCGCGTCGTCGCCCGCCTCAACTGGCACAAGGCGTACGCCGACCCGGACCCGCTCGCCGTCGCGCCGCCCGAGTACGACGAGGACGAGCTGCTCGGCATCGTCCCCGGCGACCTGAAGAAGCCCTTCGACCCGCGCGAGGTCGTCGCCCGCATCGTCGACGGCTCCGACTTCGACGAGTTCAAGCCGCTCTACGGCACCTCGCTCGTCACCGGGTGGGCCGCCCTGCACGGCTATCCGGTCGGCATCCTCGCCAACGCGCAGGGCGTGCTCTTCAGCGAGGAGTCGCAGAAGGCCGCCCAGTTCATCCAGCTGGCCAACCAGCGCGACATCCCGCTCCTCTTCCTGCACAACACCACCGGCTACATGGTCGGCAAGGAGTACGAGCAGGGCGGCATCATCAAACACGGCGCGATGATGATCAACGCGGTCAGCAACTCGAAGGTGCCGCACCTCTCCGTCCTCATGGGCGCCTCGTACGGGGCCGGGCACTACGGCATGTGCGGACGGGCCTACGACCCCCGCTTCCTCTTCGCCTGGCCGAGCGCCAAATCCGCCGTCATGGGCCCGCAGCAGCTCGCGGGCGTCCTGTCGATCGTCGCGCGCGCCTCCGCCGCCGCCAAGGGGCAGCCCTACGACGACGAGGCCGACGCCGGGCTGCGCGCCATGGTGGAGCAGCAGATCGAGGCCGAGTCGCTGCCGATGTTCCTCTCCGGGCGGCTCTACGACGACGGGGTCATCGACCCCCGCGACACCCGCACCGTCCTCGGCCTCTGCCTGTCCGCGATCCACACCGCCCCCTACGAGGGCGCGCGCGGTGGCTTCGGCGTCTTCCGGATGTGACCCCATGACCGATGCGACCCCATGACCACTGTGGTGAGGAACTGCCCATGATTGCTTCCCTGTTGGTGGCCAACCGGGGCGAGATCGCCTGCCGCGTCTTCCGCACCTGCCGCGAGCTCGGCATCGCCACGGTCGCCGTGTACTCCGACGCCGACGCGGACGCCCTGCACGTGCGCGAGGCCGACACGGCGGTACGGCTGCCGGGGGCCGCGCCCTCGGACACGTACCTGCGCGGCGACCTCGTCGTGAAGGCCGCGCAGGCCGCGGGCGCCGACGCCGTCCACCCCGGCTACGGCTTCCTCTCCGAGAACGCCGACTTCGCGCGGGCCGTCCTGGCCGCGGGCCTGGTCTGGGTCGGCCCGCCGCCCGGGGCGATCGAGGCGATGGCCTCCAAGACGCGCGCCAAGGAGCTGATGGGCGTCGCGCCGCTCGGCGAGGTCACCGAGGCCGACCTGCCGGTCCTGGTGAAGGCGGCGGCGGGCGGCGGCGGGCGCGGCATGCGAGTCGTACGTGAACTGGATGGCCTGGCGGGCGAGTTGGAGGCCGCCCGGTCCGAGGCCGCCAGTGCCTTCGGTGACGGGGAGGTGTTCGTCGAGCCGTACGTCGAGGGCGGGCGGCACGTCGAGGTGCAGATCATGGCCGACGCGCACGGCACCGTATGGCCGCTGGGCACCCGCGACTGCTCGCTGCAGCGCCGCCACCAGAAGGTCGTCGAGGAGTCCCCGGCGCCCGGCCTCGCCCCGGAGCTGGTCGCCGAGCTGCACGCGCAGGCCGTGCGCGCCGCCCGCGTCACCGACTACCGGGGCGCGGGCACCGTCGAGTTCCTGGTCGCCGGAGGGCGGGCGCACTTCCTGGAGATGAACACCCGCCTCCAGGTCGAACACCCCGTCACCGAGGCCGTGTTCGGCGTAGATCTGGTGGCGCTCCAGCTCCGGATCGCCGAGGGGCTCGCCCTGGAGAAGGAGCCGCCGCCCGCCCACGGGCACGCCGTGGAGGCGCGCCTCTACGCCGAGGACCCGGCGGCCGACTGGGCCCCGCAGACCGGCACCCTGCATCGCCTCGACGTCCCCGGCGGCATACGCCTGGACACCGGATACACGGCGGGCGACACCATCGGCGTGCACTACGACGCGATGATCGCCAAGGCCGTCGCCCACGCGCCGACCCGCGCCGAGGCCCTGCGCAAACTGGCGGGCGCCCTGGAGCGCGCCGCCGTGCACGGCCCGGTCACCAACCGCGACCTGCTCGTACGCTCCCTGCGCCACCCCGAGTTCACCGAGGCCCGGATGGACACCGGCTTCTACGACCGGCACCTCACCGCCCTCACGTCCGCGGCGCCGGACCCGCACGCCCCGCTGGCCGCCGCACTCGCCGACGCGCACGGCCGCTCGCGCTTCGGCGGCTGGCGCAACCTCCGCTCACAGGCCCACCTCAAGCGGTACCGCACCGAGCCCGAAGGCGCCGAGCACGAGGTGCGCTACGACCACACCCGGCAGGGCCTCGCGGCGGAGGGCGTGAGCGTGGTGAGCGTGGCGGCCGGACGCGTCGTACTCGACGTCGACGGCGTACGGCGGACGTACACGATCACGCGGTACGCGGACCGGATCCACGTCGGCACCTCCCGGGGCGACGCCGCCCTCACGCCGCTCCCGCTGCTCCCCGAACCCACCGTCCGCCGCGCGCCCGGCTCGCTGCTCGCCCCGATGCCCGGCACCGTCGTCCGCGTCGCCGAGGGGGTCACCGAGGGGCAGCGGGTCACGGCCGGGCAGCCCCTCGTCTGGCTGGAGGCCATGAAGATGGAGCACCGCATCTGCTCCCCCGCCTCCGGAACGCTCACCGCCCTGCACGCCGCGCCCGGCCGCCAGGTCGAGGTCGGCGCGCTGCTCGCCGTCGTCCAGGAGGAAGAAGCCTCATGAGCACCGCTCGCAGCACGTCTCGCAGCACTGTCGGCAGCCCCCCTCGCGGCGGCGTTCTCGAAACGGAGGAGCACCGGGCGCTGCGCACCGCCGTCGCCGCGCTCGGCCGCCGGTACGGCCGCGACTACCTGGCCCGCGTCGCCGCCGCCGGGGGCCACCCGGACGAGCTGTGGGCGGATGCCGCCAAGCTCGGCTACCTGGGCGTCAACCTGCCCGAGGAGTACGGGGGCGGGGGCGGCGGGATCGCCGAACTCTCCATCGTGCTCGAAGAGCTGGGCGCGGCCGGCTGCCCGTTGCTGATGATGGTGGTCTCGCCCGCGATCTGCGGCACGGTCATCGCCCGCTTCGGCACCGAGGAGCAGAAGCGGGCCTGGCTGCCCGGCCTCGCCGACGGCTCGCGCACCATGGCCTTCGGGATCACCGAACCCGACGCGGGCTCCAACTCCCACCGCATCACCACCACCGCCCGCCGCGACCCGGACACCGGCGACTGGCTGCTGACCGGCCGCAAGGTCTTCATCTCCGGCGTCGACATCGCCGACGCGACCCTCATCGTCGGCCGCACCTCCGACGCGCGGACCGGCAACCTCAAGCCGTGCCTGTTCATCGTCCCGCGCGACGCGCCCGGCTTCGGGCGGCGGCAGATCGACATGGAGCTCCAGGCGGCGGAGAAGCAGTTCGAGCTGGTCCTCGACGACGTGCGGCTGCCCGCGGACGCGCTCGTCGGCGACGAGGACGCGGGCCTGCTCCAGCTCTTCGCGGGACTCAACCCCGAGCGCATCATGACCGCCGCGTTCGCGCTCGGCATGGGGCGGTACGCGCTGTCCCGCGCCGTCGAGTACGCCAAGGAGCGCAGCGTCTGGAAGTCCCCGATCGGCGCCCACCAGGCCATCGCGCACCCCCTCGCCCAGTCCCACGTCGAGATCGAACTGGCCCGCCTGATGATGCAGAAGGCCGCCCGGCTCTACGACGAGGGCGACGACATCGGCGCGGGTGAGGCCGCCAACATGGCCAAGCTCGCCGCCGCCGACGCCTGTGTGAAGGCCGTCGACCAGGCCGTGCACACCCTCGGCGGCAACGGCCTGACGAAGGAGTTCGGCCTCGCCTCGCTGATCGTGGCGTCCCGCGTGGCACGGATCGCGCCGGTGAGCCGGGAGATGATCCTCAACTACCTCTCGCACCAGACGCTGGGCCTGCCCAAGTCCTACTGACCCCGATCCCGCTGACCCCGATCCCGCTGACCCCGATCCGCTGAGGAGCCCCCGCCATGAGTCTCGTCGTCTCCTCCCCGCTGCGCGGCGTCACCACCGTCACCCTGGACTTCCCCGAGCGCCGCAACGCGCTCTCGGCGGAGCTGGTGGGTGCCCTCGCCGAGGCCCTGCACGACCTCGGCGAGGACACCGCCGTCCGCGCCGTCCTGCTCACCCACACCGGGACGACGTTCTGCTCGGGCGCCGACCTGAAGGCGCCGCCCGACCCGGCGGAGTTCGTACGGCTGCTGCGGCAGATCGTGGAGCTGCCGAAACCGGTCGTCGCCCGGGTGGACGGCCATGTGCGGGCGGGCGGCCTCGGGCTGCTCGGCGCCTGCGATCTGGCGGTGGCGGGCCCCGCCGCTTCGTTCGCGTTCACGGAGGTGCGCATCGGCGTCGCCCCCGCCGTGATCTCCCTGCCCCTCCTGCCCCGCCTCGACCCGAGCGCCGCGTCCCGCCACTTCCTCACCGGGGAGCGCTTCGACGCGGCGGAGGCGTCCCGGATCGGCCTGATCACGGCGTACGCGGCCGACGTCGACGCCGCACTCGAACCGCTGCTCGACGGGCTCCGCGCGGCGGCGCCGCACGCCCTGGCCGAGACGAAGAAGCTGCTCACGGCTAAGGTGCTCGACGCATTCGACACCTACTCGGACGCCGTCACGGCCCTGTCCGCGCGACTCTTCGGCTCCGCCGAGGCGCGCGAGGGCATGGCGGCGTTCCTCGAACGACGGGAGCGCCCATGGGTGCTGTGACCGCCGCGGACCGGGGCCCCGGTGAGGTCCCGGCCCGCTCGCCCAAGCAGGACCGCAGCCGGGCGACCCGGCAGAAACTCCTGGAGGCCGCCGTGTCCTGCCTCGCCGAACACGGCTGGGCGGGCTCGACGGTCTCGGTGGTCGCCGAGCGGGCGGGTGTCTCGCGGGGCGCGGCCCAGCACCACTTCCCGACCCGGGAGGACCTGTTCACGGCGGCGGTGGAGTACGTCGCCGAGCAGCGCTCCACGGCCCTGCGCGCACTCCCCGCGCAGGACCGCGCCGCGGCGGTCGCGGCCCTGGTCGGCCTCTACACCGGCCCGCTCTTCCGCGCGGCCCTCCACCTGTGGGTGGCGGCCTCGAACGAGCCGCAACTCTCCGAGCGGGTGCGGGAGCTGGAGTCCCGGGTGGGCCGCGAGACGCACCGTATGGCGGTGGAGCTCCTCGGCGCGGACGAATCGGTCCCCGGCGCCCGCGAGACGATCCAGGGCTTCCTCGACATGGCGCGGGGCCTCGGCCTCGCCAATCTCCTCACGGACGACGGGGCGCGGCGGGAGCGGGTGGTGGCGCAGTGGACTGCGATCCTGGACGGCGCGCTGGGCCGCGGCGGTCGTCAACCCTAGCGTCTACCGCGAGGGTTTACGTCTTCTCAACTCCACGGTTGATGAACTGAGTTGAGCCTCCTGGGACCTTCTAAGTGCGCCGCGAAGGGCGGCGGATCCAACGCAGAACCGCGAAGAACCAGGGGGAAACACATGGCAGTCACCAAGGGCCGTGTCGCCATCGCGGCGGCAGGCGGGTTGCTCATGCTCGGCACGGCCGTGGCCACGGCCGAGGCGGGACCGGGGGCGCCGACGGCCCCGTCCTTCGCCCAGCAGGCCCGGTCCGCGCACCTGACCAGTGCGCAGACCACGGCGCTGCAGACGGAGGTGGACGGCTATCTGAAGAAGATGGGCGGGACCCAGGTCGCGCTCAACAAGATCGACCTCAAGGGCAAGGGCGAGGTCCTCGTGGCCCTGCCGGGCGAGGCCCACCCGCGCGACTTCGCCTCGGGCGACGGAACGCGCCTCGCCGCCGACCCGTGCCTGGGCGTGCCGGGCGTGTCCGGGAACTTCTGCGGCTACCAGAGGGACAACTTCCAGGGCAGCATCATCAAGATGCGCCAGTGCAACACGAAGTACTACGTGTCCACCTGGGGCAGGGGCGGTTCCTGGGTCAACGACCAGACCCGGAACGTGGAGAGCCGCCGGGCCCGGATGTACAGCCCCAGCGGCACTCTGGTCTACAAGACCCCGCGGGCGTACAGCTCGGACGCCCACGGCGACTGGAACCCCGTCCGCTACGTGATCCCCTGCGGCTAGGGCTGCCCGGTCCCGTAGCTCCACACAGCTCCACAAGTCCACACAGCGGCGCCCCCGGTCCGAGAGGGCCGGGGGCGCCGTGCCATGCGTACGTACGGACGGACGTACGACGCGCGGACCTCAGCCCGCGATGTCAGCGAACCCCTCGATGTCCCGGGGGCTGCGCGAGCCCGGCCCCACATACCGCGCCGAAGGCCGCACGAGGCGTCCCGTCCGCTTCTGCTCAAGGATGTGCGCCGACCAGCCGGCCGTACGCGCGCAGGTGAACATCGACGTGAACATGTGCGCCGGCACCTCGGCGAAGTCCAGGACGATCGCCGCCCAGAACTCCACGTTGGTGGCGAGGACGCGGTCCGGGCGGCGCGCGTGCAGCTCGTCGAGGGCCGCCTTCTCCAGCGCCTCGGCGACCTCGAAGCGCGGCGCCCCCAGTTCACGCGCGGTGCGCCGGAGCACGCGCGCCCGCGGGTCCTCGGCCCGGTACACCCGGTGCCCGAAGCCCATCAGCCGCTCGCCCTTGTCCAGCGCCTGCTTCACGTACGCGACCGCGTCGCCCGTCCGCTCGATCTCCTCGATCATGCCGAGGACCCGGGAGGGGGCGCCGCCGTGCAGCGGCCCCGACATCGCGCCGACCGCGCCGCTGAGCGCCGCCGCCACGTCCGCGCCGGTGGAGGCGATGACGCGGGCGGTGAAGGTGGAGGCGTTCATGCCGTGCTCGGCGGCCGACGTCCAGTACGCGTCGACGGCCTTGACGTGCTTGGGGTCGGGCTCCCCGCGCCACCGCTTCATGAAGCGCTCGACGACCGTGCCCGCCTTGTCGATCTCCCGCTGCGGCACCATCGGCAGGCCCTGCCCGCGGGCCGACTGGGCGACGTAGGAGAGGGCCATGACGGCGGCCCGCGCCAGGTCCTCGCGGGCCTGCTCCTCGCTGATGTCGAGCAGCGGGCGCAGGCCCCAGACGGGGGCGAGCATGGCGAGCGCGGACTGGACGTCGACGCGGATGTCGCCGGAGTGCACCGGGATCGGGAAGGGCTCGGCGGGCGGCAGGCCGGGGTTGAAGGCGCCGTCGACGAGCAGGCCCCACACGTTCCCGAAGGAGACGTGGCCGACCAGATCCTCGATGTCGACACCGCGGTAGCGCAGCGCGCCCCCTTCCTTGTCCGGTTCGGCGATCTCCGTCTCGAACGCGACGACTCCTTCAAGTCCGGGTACGAAGTCGGACATCAGGCGGCTCCTCGTGATGGGTTCGACATGATGGTTTTCGAGTGAGGCAAGGGCGATCAGCTCATGACCATCGGTCAGAAGTGGGCGGACACGGCCCGGTTACGCGGTCCGATCCGCCAATATTCGGCGGATACGACGACTCGCGGTCCGGAACGTTCACTCCGGTGATGCCCAGTGAGGCTGGTGGTCACCCAACCGATTCGGCAGCAGGACGATATCCCTTGGTGCCACCTTTTACGATGCGATGCGGCACTCAGTGCCACACGTCACCTCTCCGGTCGGCACGGCGCCGCCGCGGCCCCGGCCCCGCCGCCGGGCCCGTCCCGGATACGGCAGGATGACTGTGTGACCGACGCCAGCGCCGCCTTTCCGCCCGAACCCCTGCCCGAGCCGGCCGACATGCGCGAGCAGTACGTCACCGCGGGGCTCGCCGAGGCCGAGCTGCCCGACGGGCCGATGGAACAGTTCGCGCTCTGGTTCAAGGAGGCGGCGCGCGACAGGGCCGCCGTCCACGAGCCGAACGCCATGGTCGTCTCCACGGCCGACGCGGAGGGCAGGCCCAGCTCCCGGACCGTGCTCCTGAAGGGCTTCGACGAGCGGGGCTTCGTCTTCTTCACCAACTACGACTCCCGAAAGGCCCGTGAACTCGCCGCCAACCCGTACGTCTCGCTGCTGTTCCCCTGGCACGCCGTGGCCCGCCAGGTGATCGTCTCCGGCCGCGCGGAACGCGTCCGCCGCGAGGAGACGGTCGCCTACTTCCGCACCCGCCCGCACGGCTCCCAGCTCGGCGCCTGGGCCAGCGCCCAGTCCTGCGTACTCGGCTCCCGTGCGGAACTCGACCGCGCCTACGCCGACTTGGCCGCCCGCTACCCCGAGGGCGAACAGGTCCCGGTCCCTCCGCACTGGGGCGGCTTCCGCGTACGCCCCCTGACGGTGGAATTCTGGCAGGGCAGAACGGACCGCCTCCACGACCGCCTGCGGTATGTACGGACGGAGGAGGGGCGGGGCTGGCGGGTGGAACGCCTGAGCCCGTGAAGGGGAACGGCACCCCGCGATCGCCGAGCACCCCACCGCGCCCAGACCCGTCGGGACTTCGTCAGGACCCCGCCAGGACCCCGTCCAGGAACGGTTCGATCGCGGCGCGCCACGCCTCCGGCTGGTCATAGTGCACAAGGTGCCCCGCATCGGCCACCTCCGCGTACTCCCCGCGAGGCAGTACGCGGACCATCTCCTGGGACTCCGCCCGGCCGAGCTCACCGTCCTGGCCGCGCACGACGAGCGTGGGGCAGCGGACCTGGATCAGCTCCTCCCAGTGCGCGTCATGCACCCATGTCTCGCGGGACTCGAGCATCTGCGCGCGGTCGAAGACGGGACGCCAGCCGTCCGTGCCCTCCGTCATCACCTCGGCGAAGAACTCGCCGCGCGCGGGGTTGGGGCGCTCCACCCAGGGGTCGTCCTCGCCGAACCACTTCCGTACGTCGGCGAGCGTCGCGAACGGCACGGGCCAGGACTTGAACCAGCCCTCCCACTCGCGCTGCGAGGCCGCCCCGAGCGCGGAGGCCCGCATGTCGCAGACGATCAGGCCCCGGACGAGGTCGGGGCGGCGCGCGGCGAGCTGCCAGGCGGTGAGCGCCCCCATGGAGTGGCCGATGAGGACGGCGGGCGCGAGGTCCAGCTGGACGAGGGCGGCCTCGGCGTCGTCCACGTAGGCGTCGCGGGTGTAGGGGCCGTCGGCGGGCTTCTCGCTCCTGCCGTGGCCGCGCTGGTCGAGGGCGACCGCCCGGTGCCGCTCGGCCAGCCAGCGGGCCGTGCCCGCCCAGTGCGAGGCGCGGCCCATCAGGCCGTGCAGTAACAGCACCCCGCCGGGCGCTCCCTCGGCCTCCCTGAGCTTGGGAGGATCGGCGTACTCCCAGGCGGCGAGGCGTACGCCACCCGTGCCCGTCACGTCGATGCGCCGCACCATGATTCCTGGCACCCCCCTGAGTTCCGCTCGGGATCCACGCCTGGCCCTGCTCCACGCCCCCGCACGTTATCGAACTCTCTTTCGAAAGTGACCGGTTCGCCGATAACACCCCTCGTTCGGGTGACCACGCTCAAGGATTGACCGGCGCGGCCGAGGGGAGATCTTCATCGGGAGGCGGACCGCTCGGGGAAATCGGTCCGAGGGGAATGACCCTGAGAGCTCGGGGCTCCGGGTCAGTGCAGGGGAGGACAGGCCCCGGCGCCTTCGGGCGCCGGGGCCCTCGCCTTGTTCCCGCCGGTGGCCGGGCGCACGCAGGCGCTCGCCGGGCGGGCGTTCACGCTCAGAGCGGCACATCCTCCAGCCCCCTCTCCGGCCGTGCGGCCAGACCTGGCGCCGACACGGTCAAGAGCCCTCAGGTCATATGCCTCTCGCGACAGCCTCGCACGCAAAACGCTCGGCCGCTGCGATTCCGTACACTGAATCTTGGATTCCGCAAGATCTCATGGAGATCGTGAAGCCTCGTCAACTTCCCCTTCGGCAACGGGAGTTGACAGTGGCCCACCGGCGGGACCGGAATCCCCGCCGACGGGCCCCGCGCGCGCCCCGGCGGACGGCCCCGCGGTCGGGGACGTACGCCGCCGGGAAGTCCGGGCAGCCCGGCTGGTCCGGGAAGCCGCGGACCGGTCAGCGCTTGGCGACGAACACGTGCGACGCGACCTCCGTGGTGAGCTCCGCGGCCTCGCCGCTGCTCCCCACCAGGACGCCGCCCGCCGACTCCGTCACACTCACCACGGAGCCCGGCTGCACACCGGCCCGCCGCAGCGTGTACATCAGCTGGGCGTCCGTCTGGATCGGCTCGCCGATGCGGCGCACCACGACCGTCTTGCCCTCGGCGCCCGGGTCGAGCTCCGTCAGGGAGACCATGCCCTCGTCCAGGAACGGGTCCGCGCCGTCCTTCTCGCCCAGCTCCTCAAGGCCCGGGATCGGGTTGCCGTACGGCGACTCGGTCGGGTGGCGCAGGAGCTCAAGGACGCGGCGCTCCACGGCCTCGCTCATCACGTGCTCCCAGCGGCAGGCCTCGGCGTGCACCTGCTCCCACTCAAGACCGATCACGTCGACGAGCAGGCACTCCGCGAGGCGGTGCTTGCGCATCACGCGGGTGGCCAGGCGGCGGCCCTCCTCGGTGAGCTCCAGGTGGCGGTCGCTGGCGACCGCCACCAGGCCGTCGCGCTCCATCCGCGCCACGGTCTGGCTCACCGTCGGTCCGCTCTGGTCCAGCCGCTCCGCGATCCGGGCGCGCATGGGGACCACACCTTCCTCCTCCAGCTCGAGGATGGTGCGCAAATACATCTCAGTGGTGTCAATCAGCCCCGACATGGGTGCCCCTCAGAATTCGCTCGTGCGCTGGCCCTGCCCTCAATTCTGACGCATACCACTGACAACCGTGCCGCGCCGGTTGAATTCCCGGCCGGGACCGGCCTCCGACGGTGTTGACACGGCGCTGGTCCAGACCGCAACGTGATGCGAATGAGCTCGAAGAGCGAGAGCAAGTTGGCAGGTCAGTATTTCGATGCCGCGATCGGCCTGCTGCAGCGGGTCCGCGACGAGGAGGCCGGGAACGTCGCGGAGGCGGGCACCCTGCTCGCCGACGCGGTCGAGTCCGGTGGCCGTCTCTTCGCCTTCGGCGCCGGGCACTCCTCGCTCGCCGCGCAGGACGTCGTCTACCGCGCGGGCGGGCTCGCCCTCATCAACCTCCTCGCCGTCCCCGGCGTCGTCGGCGTCGACGTCATGCCCGCCACGCTGGGCTCCGCCCTGGAGCGGGTCGACGGCCTCGCGGGCGCCGTCCTCGACTCCTCGCCGGCCCGCCCCGACGACGTACTCATGATCGTCTCGCTCTCCGGCCGCAACTCGCTTCCGGTGGAGATGGCCATGAACGCCCGTGCCCTCGGCCTGAAGGTCATCGGCGTGACCTCGGTGGCGTACGCGTCCGAGACCAGGTCGCGGCACGTCTCGGGCACCTTCCTGAAGGACCACTGCGACGTGGTGATCGACTCCAAGATCGGGGTCGGCGACGCCGAGCTGAGTCTGGACGGCGTCGATGCGCCGTTCGGGCCTGCCTCCAGCGTCGTCACCAACGCGCTGATGCAGGCCGTGACGGCCGCCGCCGTCGAGCGGCTCGCCGCGCGCGGCATTCGGCCGCCGTTGCTGCGTTCGGGGAACGTGGATGGCGGTCACGACTGGAACGGGCGCGTCTTCCAGGAGTACGGGGATCGGATCTTTTACCGGCACTGATCCGGGGCGGGTGCGGGTGCGGGTGCCGGTGCTGGCGGCTGCGGGTTTCGTGCGCAGTTCCCCGCGCCCCTGGGGGGCTGATCCCGTGTCGTCGGTCTCGGGTCTCACGTGGTTGGGTGCGCAGTTCCCCGCGCCCCTGGGGGGTGCTCGTCTGGTGTCGTTGGCTGGTGGGCTCGTGTGGGTGGGTGTGCCGTTTCCCTCGCCCCTGGGGGGTGGCGCGGGTAGGTGCGGGACGGTGTTCGGTGGGATCGCCCCCCGTCCCGCCCCTTCAGCGGCCCAGTGCCTGCGCCAGGTCGAGGGACGCTCCCACCCGCGACGCCACACTCTCCGCGTACGCCGCGTCGCCCCCGTCGAACTGCCCCCGGCCCGACCCCCGCAGGAACGTCGCCACGCCCAGTGTCCGGCCCCGGCTGCGCAGCACCACGCACAGGGCGTGCACCGAGTCCTCGGGCCACTGCCGGGCCGCCGCCCACTCCCGTACCCGCTCCGGTGAGGCGCCCGCCCCCGCGCTGGCCCGCACCGAACCGGTGCGGGCGACGCACTGCGGTGCGGGGTGGCCCTCGGGGTAGCGCACCGGGATGCCCGCCATGGCGACCGGCAGGCACGGGCCAGGCGGGCCCGCGGGCGTCGCGGCCACCCGCACCAGGCGTACCGGATTCTCGTTCGCCAGCAGGTCCACCAGGGCGTGGTCGGCGAACCCGGCGAGCGCGAAGTCCAGCTGGACCGTGGCGGCCTCCATGGGGTCCTCGCACTCGGCGGTGGCCCGCGCCGCCCGGTGCAGCTGCTGGGAGCGGAAGCGCAGCTGCGAGGCCACCTGCTCGGTCTGCCTGGCCTCCGTCACGTCCATGAAGAGCCAGCCGACCCCCAGCGGCACCGGCTCCTCGGCGAGCGGTGAGGCCAGCCGCAGGAAGCCGCTGCGCCAGCAGCGCCGCTCGGCGCCCTCCTCCTGGCCGGCAGCGGACCGCACCGTCACCCACATGTCGGCGGGCGCGGGCGGCGTGCCCTCGGCCAGTACGTGGGTCAGCGCGCTCTCCAGCTCCTCGACGCCCTGCCCGAGCAGATCGGCCAGCGGGCGTCCGAGGACGGCGGTGCGGCCCACTCCGAAGGCACGTGCCGCGTGTTCGTTCACCACGGCGGGGCGCAGGTCCGCGTCGACGAGGACGACGCCCCACGAGGCGTTCTCGAAGAGCGCCTCGCTCAGCGCGATGGAGCGCTCCAGGTCGATCTGCGCGTGGACCTCGCTGAAGGCGCAGTACATCCCCGCGGACTTGCCGTCACCGCCGCGTACGGCCGCCGACTGCATCCGTACGAGCACCCGCCCGCCGGCCTTCGTCACCAACGCGAACTCGTGCACCTGCCGCCCCGGCGCGTCCATCGCCGCGAGCAGCCGCTCCTCGACGTCCCCGGCGTCCGCCGTCCGCACCGCCCAGCCGGTGAACCCCCGCCGCCCGACGGCCTCCGCCGCCGACCAGCCGAGGATCCGCTCCGCCTCGCGGTTCCAGTGCGTCACGACACCGTCGGTGTCGAACGCGCACAACGCCGCGTCCATCCCGTCGAGCAGGGCCGCGAGCAACTCGGCTCCGCCGGGCTCGGGCTCTTCAGGACCCAGTTCGTCAGTAGTTCCGCTCTGCCGCGAAGCACTCACCTGGAACCCCCTACAGGCCGTGTCCTCGTCCTCGTGCGCCGCGCGAACCGCCGGCACCGCACGTCCAGATCATTCAACTGGAACGTGACGCACCCCACAGGTAGTTCCCCGAAGTTGGAAAGAAATCGTTGCGTGCGAAATTCGGTTGTGCGGCCCGCGGGGCGGTTCCTAGGGTGGCGTGTACACACGAAGGGAGGTGGTTCGGCAGATGTATGAAACCCGGACGCGTGAGGTGGCTGCGGGCTAGCGGCCCGTCGTCGCAACTCGAATTCGGCGCCGGACCAGCACGTGTGATGTGCGTGCAGCCGGCCCTATTCCCAAGCAGTCACCCGACCCGCGAGCCGCCGGTACGTCCGGCCGGCTTCCTCCGCCCGGCTCGCCCGGCGCGGCAGGAACCACGGCTCGCGGGTCGCCTGCGTTCCCCAGTACGACGACGCATGTGCCCACAGGCTCTCAGCCCTTGCTCACCGCCGTGAGGATCTCCGGCAGGCGCCCGGCGAGCCGCGGGGCCGCCGACCGCAGGCCCAGCTCCGTGACGAGCGCCCCGTACGCCGCGCCCAGCGGGAGCAGGAGCCAGCTCCAGGAGGCCGCGCCCGAGGCGTGCAGCCAGATCGCGAGGGCCAGGACCGGGGCGCACAGCAGGGCCGCCGCGACCATGCCGCCGAAGACGCCGATCCAGGCGAGCCCCGCCTGCCCGGGGGCCACGTTCTTGTAGCCCTCCTGCGGGATCGAGTAGGGGAAGCGGGCCGAGGACCAGGCGCCGGTGGCCAGCATCGCGCCGAGCAGCGCGAAGGAGAGGCCGAGCACCTCGGGCAGGGCGGGCCAGTCGCCGAGCACCGCGGTCGTCAGGGCGGTGACCAGGGTGGCGTAGGGGAGGGTGATGACGAGGAGCGCCAGGGCCCGGCCGCGCAGTTCGACGTACGCGTCGCGCCTCGACGAAATGGTCATCGCCACCGTCCAGAAGGCCGAGGTGTCCTGGCCGAACTGGTTGTACATCAGGACGCCGAGCATGCCCGCCGCGAAGCACGCCAAGTAGACGGATCCGGAGCCCTGAAGGGCGTTGAAGAGCGGCACGATCAGGCCGATGGCCAGGGACGTCACCCAGGCCGCCTTGGTCTTCGGGTCCCGCCAGACGTAGCGCAGGCTGCGCTCCATGACGGTGCCGGTGCGGCCCGCGGGGAGCAGGCCGGCGAGCGCGCCCCGGCCGCGGGACGCGCCCTTGTCCGGTGCTGCCGCCGCGAGCGTGGAGCCGTCCGGCGCCGTCATCAGGCGGGTCAGGCTGCGCTGCCAGAGGGCGAGGAGGGCCGCCAGGGCCCCGGCGGACAGGAGGAGCTGGGCGGCGCCCCGCGCGTACGAGCCGTCGCTCACCGAGTCCACCGCGCCGAGCGCGGCGGCCGGCGGGAGCCAGCGGACGATGTCCGCCGCCGGGTCCAGCGTGGAGAGCCCGGACGAACCGAGCCGCTGCGCGCCGAAGTTCACGACCTGCGCGCCGACCGCGATGAACAGGCCGCTCAGGACGGCGAGGTCGCGGCCCTTGCGGCTGGTGAGGAGGCGGATGTTGGCGGCGGCGACCGCGCGGGCCAGTGCCACGCAGATCAGGAGGGTGAGGGCGACCGCGAGGACGCCGGTGACGGCCGCCGCCGCGCCGTGCGCGAGCGCGACCGCCGCGCCGGCCGCGAGGGTCAGCGTGAAGAGCGGCCCGATGCCCACGAGGGAGGCCACGAGCAGCGCCCGCACGAGGGGGCGTGGCCGCAGCGGCAGCATGACCAGGCGGGTCGGGTCGAGGGTCTCGTCGCCGCTGGGGAAGAAGAGCGGCATGACCGCCCAGCCGAGGGCGAGCACGCCGACGAGCAGGACGCAGACGGTGGCGGCGTGTGCGTCGCCGCGCAGCGCGATGAGGCCGAGGAGCTGGAGGGCGGCGCAGAGCAGGGCGACGACGGCCGACGCGATGTAGGCGGCGCGGCGGCCCGCCGACTGGCGCAGGCCGTTGCGCAGGAGGGACAGCTTCAGGCGTACGAGGACGGGAGTGGCGCCCGTCGCGGGGGCGGCCGGAGCGGGACCGGTCCGGGTGGGCAGGGGCGCGGTCATCGGGCGCCGCCGCCGAGCCAGTCGAGGTGCGAGCCCGCGTCACGGCCGCCCGCCCCGACGAGTTCGAGGAACGCCTGCTGCAACGAGGGCGCCCCGCCCCGCACCTCGGCGAGCGTGCCGTGCGCGCGGATGCGTCCCGCGGCCAGTACCGCGACCCAGTCGCAGAGCGACTCGACGAGCTCCATGACGTGCGAGGAGAAGACGACGGTGGCGCCGGAGGCGGTGTAGCGCTCCAGGACGCCGCGGATGATCTGCGCGGAGACCGGGTCGACGCCCTCGAAGGGCTCGTCGAGGAAGAGGACTTCGGGGTTGTGGAGCAGCGCGGCGGCGAGGCCCACCTTCTTGCGCATGCCGGTGGAGTAGTCGACGACGAGCTTGTGCTGGGCGCCCGCGAGGTCGAGGACGTCGAGGAGCTGGGTGGCGCGCTTGTCGACCTCGGCGCCGGGCAGGCCGCGCAGCCTGCCGGTGTACGCGAGGAGTTCGCGCCCCGAGAGCCGCTCGAAGAGGCGCAGGCCCTCGGGGAGCACGCCGATGCGGGCCTTGACCGCGACGGGGTCGCGCCACACGTCGTGCCCGGCGACCTCGACGGTGCCCCGGTCCGGTCTGAGCAGTCCGGTGACCATGGAGAGGGTGGTGGTCTTGCCCGCGCCGTTGGGCCCGACCAGGCCGATGAACTGGCCCGCGGGGAGCGTCAGATCGATCCCGGCCACGGCGATCTGCTCGCCGAACTGCTTCCAGAGACCCTGGACCCGTACCGCCGCCGCTTCGCTCACCGTGCCGCCCTTCGCCGTTTCGCCCGTGTTCGCACGATACGACGACGGCGGTGCCCGGCGGCCCGTGGGTCAGCGGCGTGCTTCCCTGCCGCACGCGTACGCCAGCGGCGAGAGGATCTCCTCCGCGTCCGGCAGCCACCGGTTGGCGGCGGTGGGGCGGCAGGCCCACTGGACCGAGCCGCTGGCGCCGAAGCGGGTCGGGGGAGCGGCGACGTAGGCACCCTCGCCGTAGGTGACCAGGTCGATGGCGGCCGGCGGCCAGCCCAGCTTGCGTACGAGGTCGGGGACCTTGACCGCGGCGCCGGGCAGCACGAAGAACTGCATGCGCCGGTCGGGGGTGCAGGTCACGGGGCCGAGGGTGAGCTCCATCCGCTCCATGCGGGCCAGCGCGAGGAATCCGGCGGTCTCGGGCACGTCGATCGCGTCGAAGGTGCGCCCGGTGGGCAGCAGGATCGAGGCGTTGCCCTGCTTCTGCCAGAGCCTGCGGGCCACCGTCGCGCTGCCGGTGGCCTGGGTCGCCCAGTCCTCGCGGGCGGCGTGTGCGCCGGGCGCGTCGCATGCGGTGTCCCCGCACGAGCACTGCTCGACGCCGTCGACGGACTCGAGCCAGGTCCCGGGGAACACGTCCCAGTGACGCTCCTCCGCGTATCGCACGGCCGTGTCCAGCAAGGCCTCTCCGCGCTGCTTCGGGATCTGCGCGGCTGACGTGACTCCGATGGTCTCTTCCACGACGTTCTCAACTCTTGGTGCCATCGGGGGTTACGGGCGCACGCGAGGGCGGGGGAGGAGCATCGATCCTGCGACTGGGGCGCATGGGTGCATGAGTGGGGGCGCGCGTGGGGATTGGCTGCCGGGGGCGGGTAGCCAGGTCACGGGCAATCAGAGGACGCCTCGGAGGCCCGGGAACCGGCAGGTACGCGCGGATTCGCACGTGTGGTTCCGTATGGCCTCTTTTGCTTCTTTTGTGGCGCATCTTCGCCTTGCCCCAAGGGCATTGATCACCGGGAGGCGGTCCACGGCGGCCGTCCGTTCCGATGGTCCACGGTGCACACAGGGGGTACGCCATGGCCGCCAGGCCGCTCGTCGCGCGACAGCCCAACGAAAGGCTGCAGGCGCTCATTCAGGAAGCCGGCTGCTCCAACGCCGGACTGGCCCGCCGGGTCAACATGTGCGGCGCGGAGCACGGTCTCGATCTGCGCTACGACAAGACGTCGGTGGCCCGCTGGCTGCGCGGTCAGCAGCCGCGCGGCAGGGCGCCCGGCATCATCGCGGAGGCGCTCGGCCGCAAGCTGGGCCGCACCGTCACCATCGACGAGATCGGCATGGCGAACGGCAAGAACCTCGCCTCCGGCGTGGGGCTGCAGTTCTCGCCGACCGTTCTCGGCGCCATCGAGCAGGTCTGCGAGCTGTGGCGCAGCGACGTCGGCCGCCGCGACTTCCTGTCCGGCTCGTCCGTGGCCGCCTCCGCACTCGTGGAGCCCAGCCGCGACTGGCTGATCTCCTCGCCGGACTCGCAGGTCGGGCGGTCCGCCGGGCCGCGCGTCGGCATGTCGGACGTGGCGGCGGTCAAGGCGATGACGGAGGCGCTGACCCAGCTCGACCACCGGTTCGGCAGCGGTCATGTGCGGCCGGTCGTCGTGCACTACCTCAACTCCGTGGTCTCCGGGCTGCTCGCGGGCTCCTACCGCGAGGCGGTCGGGCGCGAACTCTTCGCCGCGGTCGCGCGGTTGACCGAACTCGCCGGGTACATGGCGGTCGACACGGGGCAGCCGGGCCTCGCCCAGCGCTACTACATCCAGGCGCTCCGGCTCGCCCAGGCGGCGGGCGACCGGGGATACGGCGGGTACGTACTGGCCGCGTCGATGAGCCACCTCGCCGCGCAGCTCGGGAACCCGCGCGAGATCGCCCAGTTGGCGCGGGCCGCCCAGGAGGGCACGCGCGGCCGGGTCACGCCCCGCGCACAGGCCATGTTCTACGCGGCCGAGGCGCGCGGGCACGCGCTGCTCGGGGACGCGCGGGCCACGCAGGTGGTGGCGGGCCGTGCGGTCGAGGCGATGGACCGGGCGGCGGCCGAGACCTCATCCGGCGACGACCCGGTGTGGATCCGGCACTTCGACCACGCGTATCTGGCCGATGAAATGGCGCATTGTCACCGGGACCTGGGCCAGGCGGACGCGGCGGCGCGCAGCGCCCAGGAGTCCCTGGACGGGCACCCCGAGACGCGGGCGCGGCGGCGGGCGATCGGCCTGGTCCTGCTGGCCACGGCGCAGGTGCAGCGGCGCGAGGTGGAACAGGCCTGCCACACGGGCCTGAAGGCCGTCGAACTGCTCGGCACGCTGCGGTCCAACCGGGGCGCCGAGTACCTGGAGGACCTCCAGGAGCGGCTCGACCCCTACCGTGAGGAGCCGGTGGTAAGGGAGTTCGGCGCGCGCGTCGACGTGCAGGCGGCGTGACGAATCGGCGGACGCGCCCCTGAACAGCGCCGGAGCGGGAGCTTTTGTTACTGCTGCCGCCCGGCGTGGGGCTCCGTCATGAGCTGCGTGGCAGAGGGATGTGGCGACCCGGTAGCGTGACCCGACGGTTCCTTAGGTCCCCCATATGTAGGAGTCCCGGTGACGCAGCAGAGCGGTCAGGGCGCTGCTTCCTCCGATCCGCAGCAGCCCGCGGCCCGGCCCGCCCACGAGGGCGTCGTGCTGCCCGCGGACGGCAGCGAGCCGCTGTTCCCCGGCGAGGCGGGCCGGCACGCCACCCCGGCGGGCGGCAGCCCCTGGGGTCAGCCGTGGGGTCCCGAGACGTCCGGACCGCCTCCGGCACCTGGTCAGGGCCAGGGCCAGGGCCAGGAGTGGGGCACGCCGCCCCAGCAGCCCCAGGCCCAGCCACTGCCCCCGGAGGGCACCGCCCAGCCCCCGCAGTACGGCGGCTACGCCCCGTCGGGCCACCCGGACGCTTCGTACGGCGGCGCGCAGGGCTACGGCGACCAGCAGCAGTACGGCACGCAGGGGTACGGGCAGCAACAGCCGTACGCCGGGCAGCAGGGCGGCCGGCAGCAGCCGTACGGCGGCCAGGGGTACGGGCAGCAACAGGGCGGCACCCAGGGGTACGGCGACCAGGGGTACGGCGGCCAGGCGTACGGCGCCCAGGGGCACAGCGGTCAGGGATATGACGGTCAGGGCTACAGCGACGGCCGGCAGACCGGGAACGCGGGTCAGTCGGGCCAGCCGTATCAAACGGGTCAGTCGGGCCAGCCGAGTCAGCTGGGCCAGGCGGGCCAGCTGGGCCAGGCGGGCCAGCCGGGTCAGTCGGGCCAGCCGGGTCAGTCGGGTCAGTCGGGGCAGCCGAGCCCCCCGCGCCAGTCAGCCGATCCGGGCCACCCGGGCCAGGGCGCCCCCTCCTACGGCACCGACCGGCCCGGCCACGGCTCGCACCGCGCGTCCGCCGCGCAGGGCGGGCCCGGCGCGCACGGGGCGCAGCCGGCGCACGGTGCCCATGCCGCGTCGTCCGCTCCGCAGTCGAGACCGGGCGCGCACGCCGCGCCACCGACCGGGCAGCCCCTGCCCGACAGCCAGGACGCCCGTTCCCTGCCGCCCGCCGCACCGGCGCACGGCCGGGGATCCCAGCCCCTGCCGCCGGCCGCCACGACCCCGGCGAGCCTCCCGCTGCCGCCCGTCGCCGCGCCGGGCGCACCGTCCGACAGCGAGGCCACCCAGTACATCGCGCCCGTGCCCGCGGCGGGGCCCGGCGGCATCGACGAGGGCGCCACGCAGTACCTGCCTCCGGTGACGCCCGGCGCCCTGCCGCCCGAGGCTCCCGCCGCCGACGCCACCCAGTTCCTGGGCCGCGCCAACACGCCCGCGCCCGGTGCCATGCCTGGTGCCATGCCCGGCGCCGGGGCCGTGTCCGACAGCGAACCCACCCAGTTCATAGCGCCCATACCGGGCGGAAACGGCCCCGTGGGCCACGGCTCCGCAGGTCACGCCGCGCCGCCGGAACCCGCCGCCGCCCCCTACGGCATTCGCCCCGGCGCTCCCGGCGACCGTCAGCCGCCCGCCGAGTTCGACAGCCTCTTCCGCACCGAGCCCGAGGCCGATGGCCCCGCCTCCACGCAGCAGATGCCCCGCGTCCAGGTGCCGGGTTCCGAGCCCGTCCCCGAGTCCGCGGGCCACGGCGGCGGTCACGGTGGCGGCGGGCGGCGCGGCGGCAGGACGGGATCGAAGGTGCCGCTGATCGCCGCCTTCGGCGTCGGCATCGCCGTGCTCGGCATCGGCGCGGGTGCGCTCCTCAGCAACGGCGACGACGATGACCCGAAGGCCGACGGCAAGCCCGTCTCCGCCTCCGCCGAGCCCAAGGAGCGGCCCTCGCCGACCGCCGACCCCGCCAAGGAGCAGGCCGTCGCCCTGGACCGGCTCCTGGCCGACAGCAACAACAGCCGTGACACGGTCATCGCCGCCGTACGCAACGTCGGCAAGTGCCAGAACCTCGGCCGGTCGGCGAAGGACCTGCGCGCCGCGGCCAAGCAGCGCAGCGGCCTCGTCACCCGGCTCGCCGCCCTGAAGGTCGACAAGCTCCCCGCCAACGACCAGCTGACCGCCTCCCTCAACAAGGCGTGGAAGGCCTCCGCGGCCGCCGACAACCACTACGCCGCGTGGGCGGACCAGGTGGCGGGCAGGAAGGGCTGTCACAAGGGCCACGCCCGCAACACCTCACAGGCCGCGGCGGGCAACAAGCAGAGCAACGCGGCGACGGCCTCCAAGGAGCAGGCCGCGAACCACTGGAACGCGATCGCCCGCAAGTACGACCTGACCGAGCGCAACAGAACCCAGCTCTGAGAGCCGGCACTCGACGCACGGCACTCGACGCACGGCGCCCGGCGCCCGGAGCGGGCGGCTACGCCGTCTGCTCCAGCGTCTTCTGCACGTTCACGAACCCCTTGCGCGCAGGGACGAGCCGGCCGTCCCGCACCACCTGGAACGTCACGCCCGAGTTGATCAGGCGCGGGAAGTCACTGGCCGCGAGCAGGTCCTCGAAGCGCCAGCGCAGCGGCGGTGTGAGGCCGCCCGTGCCGACCCGCAGGCCGTCGTCGAGGGCGCGGCGCAGGGTGCGCGAGGAGACCTCGCCGCCGTCGAGCGACTCGACGACCTGCTTCAGGACGGTGTACGCGATCCACGTCGTCTGCACGCCCGCGTCCGCCGGGTCGACCCGGTTGTCGCCGAACGCCTGCTCGCGGATGACGTCCCGCATCTGCGACCACCGCGGGTCGCCCGTCGGGGGGTACCAGCCGGTGACGTACGCCCCCTCGTAGGGACCGCTCGCGCCGCCGGTGCGGTCGATGAGGGACTGGTCGACGCTGCCGAGCACCGAGGAGATCCGTACCGGCGGATAGTCGTCCTTGGTGCGGCGGAACGAGTCGTAGAAGGTGTCGGTGCGCGCGCCGAGCGCGGCCGTCACGCATCCGTCGTCGGCGCCCGCGGACTTCAGGGCCTGCTCGGCCTGCGGGGTCAGGTCGGTGCCGTCCTCGGGGGCGCGGATGTCCGCGACGGGCTTGTGGTGGCCGTCGGCGAGGCCCTGGTTGAGGAGTTTGGGCAGCTCGTCACCGGCGAGGGTGTCGGGGCGTACGAGGGAGACGCGGGCGCAGCGGGCGGCGAGCTGTCGGCCGTTGCCGGCGAGCAGGGCCGGTTCGCCGCCGTTGACGGGGTACGAGAGCGGGCTGCTGAACTCGTCGTCGGTGATGCCGTAGCCGCCGATGTAGGGGATGCCCGCGCCCTCCAGCGGGGCGAGGAAGGAGCTGCCGTGCTGGCTGTACGCGCCGACCACCGCCGCCACGTCGTTGTCGACCGCCTCGCGCGCGCAGTCGGCGGCGCCCACCGTGTCGTTGTGGTCGTTGCAGGTGAGGACCTTCAGCTCGTGACCGTCGAGGCCGCCGTGCGCATTGACCCAGCGGGCGTAGGCCTGCGCCATGGCGGGGACGCCCGGCTTGTTGGTGGCTTTGGTCTTCTCGGGGGCCCAGGTCATGACGGTGATCGGGTCATCCCTGGTACCCCCCGTGGTGCCAGGGATGACCCCGCAACCGGATATCAGGGACGAACACGCCGCCACGGCGGCCGCGGAGAGCAGGGCGGTTCGGGTGGGGCGGGGGAGGAAGGTGCGTCGCCAGCCGGTCATGTCCCTGCACGATTCCGTTGTGCGGCCAACCGTGGAGTGACGCGATTCCAACGGACAGTGACATGAAGGTGAATGGGCGGGGTCCGGTTCGAGTGCGGCGGGTGGGAACGTACGATCCATGACCGTGCAAGGTTCGGAGAAGTCTTCCCGTCGCGGCCGTCGCTCCAGCACCATGGGTGGCATGCCGACCAACGACATGCCGTGGTGGCGCTGGCGCAGCAACGTGCGCTCGGCGCTGCACATGCTCTCCGACCCCGCGTTCCAGCGGGAGTGCTGGCTCGCGGGCCGCGAGGAGTACGGGGACGTGACCGACGCCGTGTACCGGCTCGTCGAGGACACCTGGCTCGACAACTGGTCCGCCGAGAAGTACGTGGGGACGATCTTCCGCGACCCCCAGGAGGCGGCCCTCGTCGACACGGCCGTGCTGCGGGTCCTGCGGATCATGCACGAGGTGGGCCCCGACGCGCTGGTCTCCGTCTATCTGGAGCACCCGGGATGGCCCGAGGCGGTCCGCGCGGCGCGCGACGCCCACGTGCGCCTCGCGGCGGGCGACGGGGAGGACCCGGACGTGCCGCCGAAGACCCTCGAAGTGCTGCGGATCATGACGCGCGCCGCCTGATCGCGCACCGGGGGTCCGACCGGCGGGACGATTGCCCACAGCGGTGCCCGCTGTGGGAACCTTGGCCGCATGAACGAGCAGTCCACCGCCCCCGCCGCCCTCGCTGAGCAGTACGTCCTCACCCTGTCCTGCCCCGACAAGCAGGGCATCGTGCACGCCGTGTCGAGCTACCTCTTCATGACCGGCTGCAACATCGAGGACAGTCAGCAGTTCGGCGACCACGACACCGGACTGTTCTTCATGCGCGTGCACTTCTCGGCCGAGTCGCCGGTGACCGTCGACAAGCTGCGGGCGAGCTTCACCGCGATCGGTGACTCCTTCCACATGGACTGGCAGATCCACCGCGCCGAGGACAGGATGCGGGTCGTCCTGCTCGTGTCGAAGTTCGGGCACTGCCTGAACGACCTGCTGTTCCGCGCCCGCATCGGCGCGCTGCCCGTCGACATCGCCGCGGTCGTCTCCAACCACACGGACTTCGCCGAGCTCGTCGCCTCGTACGACATCCCCTTCCACCACATCCCGGTGACGAAGGAGACCAAGCCGGAGGCCGAGGCGCGGCTGCTCGACGTCGTGCGCTCCCTCGACGTGGAGCTCGTCGTCCTCGCCCGCTACATGCAGGTGCTCTCGGACGACCTGTGCAAGGAGCTCAGCGGGCGGATCATCAACATCCACCACTCGTTCCTGCCGAGCTTCAAGGGCGCGAAGCCCTACCACCAGGCGCACGCGCGCGGGGTGAAGCTGATCGGCGCGACCGCGCACTACGTGACGGCCGACCTCGACGAGGGACCGATCATCGAGCAGGAGGTCGAGCGGGTCGGCCACGGCGTCACCCCCGACCAGCTGGTCGCGATCGGCCGCGACGTGGAGTGCCAGGCGCTCGCGCGGGCCGTGAAGTGGCACGCCGAGCGCCGCATCCTGCTGAACGGCCGCCGGACGGTCGTCTTCGCGTAGAGCGTCGTCCGCGGGGCTACATCCGGCTCAGCGAGGCCGCCGCGAACAGCACGTCGCGGATGGCCTCGCGATCGCCGTCCTGACCCGCGGCCGCCTCCTCGGGGGAGACGTGGCCCGCGGCGAGGCGGCAGAATTCCACGCCGTCGAGCGCCACATGGGCCACCTCGTGCTCGCGTGACGCGGTCGCCGCGGGCGAGTCGAGCGGGATGAGCCACTCGCCGCCGCCGAGCCCCTCGATCTCCAGGCGCAGGCTGCGGCCCGGCGCGCCCGCAGCCACCAGGTGGCGGGGCGGCGCCGCGAGTCCGGAGCGGCGGCGTCCGGCGAGCGTGCCGGGAAGCATCCGGGCGGCGAGGTCGATCATGTGGTGGAGGTGCCGGGGCGCGGGCGGCGCGTACGGGTAGTCCACGGCGTGCGCGATGTCGCCCGCGTGGATCCAGCACTCGAAGGCGCGGTCCACCATCGCGTCGCGCAGCGGCAGTGCGACCTTCTCGGGCGCCTGGGCGTCCGGGTCGCCGCCGGGAGCGGGCACCGTCCCGTACGGCACGGGGAGCCGGCCCGAACCGTCGCCCGCGAACGACACCGTGCGGATCAGCTCGTGCGTCTGCTCGCGCCAGGGGGTGCGCACCGCGCGCGTGGGCGGGAAGTACGAGGCGCGCCAGTACGCCTCGGTGCGGTGGTCGGGGTCGCGCGGCACCCGGACGTCGGCGCCGAGCGGGTCGTCGAGGCCGAGGGCGAGCCCCACCATGCCGTCGACGGCGAGGAGGTGCGCGATGACCCCGGCGACGGTGGTCTTCCTGCTGACCGGCCCCTCGTCGTCGAACCAGCGCAGCCGCACCGGCGCGTGCCACTCGGAGTCGCCGATGTCCTTCAGGAGGGCGTCGAGGCGGGCGGTCTCCGCGTCGTACGGGACGGCCCACTCGGGCACCGGGATGCGGGGCGGGCGCCGGCCCAGGCAGCTCTCCAGGACGCGGGTGCGCAGGCCCGGGTCGAGGTCGAGGCTCTCATCGGGGTGCAGCAGGCCGACGGCGTCACGCAGCCGCAGCGCCTCGTCCGCGCAGGGCCCGCAGTCGCCCAGGTGCTCCTCGACGGCGACGGCCTCCTCCGCGGAGCAGGCGGAGAGTGCCCAGGCGCCGAGGAGGGACTTCAGGACGCGGTGATCGAGGGCGAGCGGCGCGGCGGCCGTCGGCGGGGGCGGCACGGGCTGCCCGGTGTCCTCTATGGAGGAGCGCGGCATCGGTATGCGCGGGGTTGCGTCGGCGCCGTCCCTGTGGTCGGGCCCTTCGTGCGGGTCGGGGCGGTCGGAGCCGGTCACAGTGTCGTCCCGGGCCCGCGCGAGATGTCGGGCCCGGCGCTGCGGGCCGCGCCGGCGGACGGGTCGCCGACGTCGTTGGCCGTGGACAGGAGCTGTAGGCCGAGGCGGAGCCTGCGCCGGGCCTCGTCCTCGGTGACGCCGAGGTCGGCGGCCGTCTGGCGGTAGTCGCGCCGCTGGAAGTACGCGAGTTCCAGGGCGGCCCGCAGCGGGGTCGGCATGGCCGTGACGATGTAGTCGGCGCGGGCCGCCACGGAGGCGCGGCGGACCTTGCGCTCCAGCTCCTCGGGGGTGCCTTCGCCGCCGCGGGCGAGGGCGGCGGACTCGGTCTGGCGGAGCCTGCGCACGGCCTGGCGGTGGGTGAGCGTGGCGATCCACGAGCGCAGCGGGCCCTGCTTCGGGTCGTAGGCGTCGGGGTTCTCCCAGACGTGGGCGAAGACCTCGCGGGTGATGCGGTCGGCGGCGTGCTCGTCGCCGAGGACGCGGTGGGCGAGGTTGTGCACGAGCGAGGCGAAGCGGTCGTAGAGCTCCGCGAGCGCGGCGGCCTCCCCGTGCGCGAGCCGCTGTTGCATCCGGCGGTCCCAGCGCCGCGGCGCGTCCTTCGGCATGCGGCCCCCTCGTGCGCTTGCCCTGTTCTGCCTACTCCGACGGTACTTCCCGTTCGGCTCCTCGCGTCCGTCGCTCTCCCCCGAATGTAGTCGGCGGCGTCGGCAGCGCACTTCGGTTTGTCGCAAAGCGTGCCCTTTGCCGGAGGGCGGGTGATATTGACAAGGGGCCGCTGGTGTTTCATGGGGGAGCGGTGGGGCAGCAGAAGCAGAACCAAACGTAGGGACTGCTTCCGGATCGCTCCGGAACGATGGGCAGGCTGGGCAGGCAGGGCAGGCAGAGCGAGCGGGAGGCGTGGCGCGTGACGCTCAAGGTGACGGTGGACGAGCAGGACGGCTGGGCCGTGCTGTGCGTCTCCGGCGAGATGGACCTGCTGACCTCGCCCGTGGTGCGCCAGCGCGTGCACGACGCCGTGGCCGACGGCCGCCGCCGCATCGTGCTCGACCTCTCCGAAGTGCTGTTCTGCGACTCCAGCGGCGTCGGTGTACTGATCGCGACGCGCCGCCTGATCCGCTCCTTCCAGGGCCACCTGAGGCTGATACTGCCCGCCAAGGGCGCCGAGGACGGCTCGCACGTCAACCGCGTCCTCGCGGCCCTCGGCGTACGCAGGCTCTTCGAGGTCTTCCCCGACGTCCCCGCGGCACTGGACGACGGCGCGACCCCGCTCTCCGCCTGAGAGGCCTCAGGCCCCCTCGACGAAGAGGCAGAACGGGTGGCCTTGCGGGTCGCGCAGGACGCGCACGTCGTTCTGCGGCTGGTGCTCCTCCAGCGTCGCGCCCAGAGCGCGGGCCCGCTCGGTCTCCGCGGCCAGGTCGTCGACCTCCAGGTCGAGGTGCGCCTGCATCTGCTGAGTGTCGGGGCCCTGCGGCCAGACGGGGGGCGTGTGGTCGGCCTCCAGCTGGAAACTGAGGCAGGGACGGCCCTGTTCGGGAGCCTGGAGGCGGACCCACTCCGCAGAGCGCTCCGCCTCCTGCCAGCCCAGCAGGGCACGGTAGAAGTCGGCGAGGGCGGGCGGGTCGGGAGACCCGAGAACAAAGCCACCGAGTGTCGTCGTCATGCCTCCCACCTTGCCCCCGAACCCGGCCCGCACGCCTCCCGCTTCACGCGGCACCCACGCGCCCCATCGCACCCGTGCCGCACCCGTGCCACACCCTTGTCCCGGAATTCCCGCGGTCTTGGCACAAGCTTCGCTTTCGCGCTGCCGGGCACCCGGCACCACGTACGCTCGCTGCCGGGGGAAACCACCCCGAGCATGCACCCAACCGCGGAAGTGAGGCGGCCCGAAGATCATGGACAGTGCCGAGTACGAGCGTAGGATCGCGGCCCGGTTCGCCACCTTCGACCAGGACGGCAACGGCTACATCTCCCGTGAGGACTTCAGCACGGCGGCCGCCGCCCTGTGCGCGGAGTTCGGCGCGACGGCCCGCTCCGAGCAGGGGCAGGCCCTCTACATCGGGGCCGAGGCGTTCTGGCAGGGCATGGCCGGCATCGCGGACCGCGACGGGGACCAGCGGATCACCAAGAGCGAGTTCGTGGGCGGCGCGGTGAAGCGGCTGCGGGACAACCCCCAGCGGTTCGCCGAGATCGCCCGGCCGTTCCTGGACGCGGTGATCGTCGTGGCCGACGGCGACGCGGACGGCGCGGTGACGCCCGAGGAGGCCGGGCGCGCGCTCAAGGCGCTCGGGGTGGACGAGGACGTCGCCGCGGGGTCGGCCGCCGCACTGGACGCGGACGGCGACGGCCGGGTCACCGAGCAGGAGATCGTGCAGGCCTTCGCGGAGTACTTCACGGTCCCGGAGTAGGCGTGCGGCAGGCGGCGCGCGTCAGTTCTCCGAGAAGCGTTCGCGCAGCTTGTACTTGAGGACCTTGCGCAGCGTCTCGTTGCGGGGGAGCGCCTCGACCAGCTCCAGCTGTTCCGGCAGCTTGTAGGTGGCGAGGCCTTCCCCGCGCAGGTACGAGGTGACGGCCGCCAGCGTCAACCGAGCGGTGCCCGCCCGTGGTTCGACCACCGCGCAGACGCGTTCCCCGCGCTCGGGATCGGGCAGGCCGACGACCGCGGCCTCGCCCACGGCCGGGTGCCGGTGGAGCAGGTCCTCGATCTCCTTGGCGGAGATGTTCTCGCCCTTGCGGATGATGACGTCCTTCGCCCGCCCGGTGAGCACCAAGTGCCCCGTCGGCCTGAGGTGGCCGAGGTCCCCGGTGATCAGGAACCCGTCGGCGTCGAAGACGGCCGCGCTCTGCGCCGGGTCCAGGTAGCCCCGGCAGACGGCCTCCCCGCGCAGCCGCACCTCGCCGTCCGCGCCGGGCGGCAGCTCCTTGCCCTCGGTGTCGGTGACGCGGATCTCCATGCCGGGCGGGGGCAGCCCCTCGGTCGTCGCGAGGTTCTCCGCGGTGTCGTCCGGGGCGCCCATGGTGATCATCGGCACCTCGGTCATGCCGTACCCGTGCGTGAGCCCGCACCCCATCTCGCGCACCACCGCGTGATAGATCTCCGGCGGCTTGGGCGCGCCGCCGCCCGCGAGCAGGCGCAGGGTCGGGATGAGCTCCTCGCCCGGGGGCAGTTGGCGCTGTTCGGTGAGGAACATCGAGTAGAACGCCGTCGACCCGCCCGCCACGGTCACGCCGTGCCGCCGGTAGCCGTCGAGCGCGGCGGGCAGCGCGAAGTGCTCGAACATGACCGCGGGGAAGCCGTAGAGCAGCAGCATCACGGTGTAGTCGAGCCCGCCGATGTGCGCGAAGGGGAACGCCATCGAGCCGACGTCCGACGCGCTCAGACGCAGGGCGTGGGCCAGGCACGAGCCGCCCGCGATCAGCGAACGGTCGGTGTGGAGCACGCCTTTCGGGTCGGACGTGGTGCCCGACGTCCAGTAGATCCAGCGCACCGCCGTCCCGTCGGAGGGCGGCGGGGGCAGTACGGACGGATCGCCGTCGGGCAGCGACTCGTACCCGTCGAAGACCTCGAACCGCCCGCCGCCACCAAGCCGGTGGGCCATCTCCATGTGGTCGAAGCCGCGCCAGACGCCGGGCACCGCGAAGAACTCCGCCCGCGACTCCCGGAGCGCGAAGCCCACTTCGCGGTCGCGGTGGAAGGGGATCAGCGGCGACTGGACGGCTCCGAGACGGGCGAGCGCGAAGGAGAGCAGGACCGTCTCGATCCGGGTGGGCAGCTGCCAGGCGACGACCGTGCCGGGCCGCACCCCCATGGCGTACAGACCGGCGGCGACGCGCTCGGCACGCTCGCGCAGCCCGCCGAAGGTGAGTGCGCGGTCGTCGGCGGGGTGGGCCGCGGCCTGGATGAGCACCGGCCGCTCGGGGGTGAGCGCGGCGCGGCGCGCGATCAGCCCCCAGAGCGTGCGGGACTCACCCAGTTCGTACGCGGTCTCGTTCCGCTCGTACGCGGTCCCGTTGCGCGCGGCGCTCATGCGGCCCCCAATCCCGTTGCCCGCGACAGGAACTGACGGGCAGTCAGCTTGTCCAGTGAGCGTAGGCCCGGGCGCCTTGTCGGTCCAGGGGTGCGGGGCTAGCCTGCGCTCTGACGGTACGTCAGCTGTCACGCATCGCCCCCGCCCGATCCCCTCCCGGACCCGTAGGAGCCGCATGGACCTCACGTACACCGACGAGGAGGAAGCCTTCCGGGCCGGGCTGCGCGACTGGCTCGCGGTGGTGCTGCCGAAGCTCCCCGCCAAGCCCTCGCCCCAGGACTGGCCCGGCCGCCGCGCCTACGACACCGCGTGGCAGCGCATGCTGTACGACGCGGGCTACGGCGACGTGCACTGGGACGCCTCCCCGACGCAGCGGCTCATCTTCCTGGAGGAGACGGAGAAGGCGGGAGCGCCCTACGTAGGGGCCAACTTCGTTGGCCTGCTGCACGCGGGACCGACCATCGCCAGTGAAGGCACCCCCGAGCAGCGCGCACGCTGGCTGCCGCCCGTGCTGCGCGGCGACGAGGTGTGGTGCCAGGGGTTCAGCGAACCCGAGGCCGGGTCCGACCTCGCGGCACTGCGCACGCGCGCGCGGCGCGAGGGCGACCACTACGTGGTGAGCGGGTCCAAGATCTGGACCTCCCACGCGGAGGTGGCCGACTGGTGCGAGCTCCTGGTGCGCACGACACCGGTGAGCGAGGCGGTGCCCAAGCACCGCGGCATCACCTGGCTCGCGATGCCGATGGACGCCCCCGGGATCACCGTGCGGCCGCTGCGCACCCTCGCCGGGTCGACGGAGTTCGCGGAGATGTTCCTCGACGAGGTGCGGGTGCCGGTGGCGAACCGCGTGGGCGAGGAGAACGACGGCTGGCGCGTGACGATGGTGACCCTCTCCTACGAGCGGGGCACCGCCTTCGTGGGGGAGGTGGTGGCCTGCCGCCGCGTCCTTGGCGAGCTGGCCCGCGAGGCGCGCGGGAACGGCCGCTGGGACGACTCGGCGCTGCGGCGCAGGCTGGGCCGGCTGAGCGCCGAGTTCTCGGCCCTGTGGCGGCTCACGCAGTGGAACGTGAGCGAGGCGCAGCGCACGGGCGGGGTCCCCGGCGTGGGCGGCTCGGTCTTCAAGCTGCGCTACTCGCACGCGCGCCAGGAGCTGTACGACGCCGCGGCCGACGTGCTCGGCGCGGGCGCCCTCGACCTCGGGCAGGAGTGGACCCTGGACCGCCTCTCCTCCCTCTCGTACACCATCGCCGCGGGCACCTCGCAGATCCAGCAGAACATCGTGGCCGAGCGCATCCTCGGCCTGCCGAAGGGCCGGTGAGGGGGCGCGTGGACTTTCAACTGACTGAGGACCAGCGGGCGTTGCGGGCCGGGGTGCGGCAGCTCCTGGAGGGGCGGTTCGTGCTGCGGGAGGCCGCGGACCGGGTGGACCGGGGACTCTGGCGCGAGCTGGGGGAGGCCGGGTTCTTCTCGCTCGCGCTGCCCGAGGAGGAGGGCGGGGTCGGACTGGGGCTCCCCGAGGCCGTGTTGATCTTCGAGGAGGCGGGGCGCGCGCTGCTGCCGGGGCCCGCGGTGGCGTCGTTCCTGGCGGCGGGCGTCGTGCCGGGCGCCGCGTCGGGGGACGTCGTGGTGACCGCGGTCGACGGGTCGCTGGTGCCGTGGCTGGAGGAGGCGGACGTGGTGCGGGGCGATGTGACCGGCGCCGTGCCGCTGCGGTCCGTCGACCCGCTGACACCGCTGCACCGGGTGCCGGACGCCGGGAACCTCACCGGCGGCGCCCTCCTCTACGCGGCGGAACAGCTGGGCAGCGCCGCCCGCACCTGCGAGGCCGCCGTGCAACACGCGTGTCGGCGCGAACAGTTCGGCCGCCCGATCGGCGCGTTCCAGGCGGTGAAGCACCTCTGCGCGCAGATGCTGGTGCGGGCCGAGCTGGCCCGTAGCGCTGTGTACGCGGCGGCCGTCACCGGCGACGTGCTGGACGCCTGCGCCGCCAAGCTGCTGGCCGACGACGCGGCCGTGCGCAACGCGCGGGACTGCCTCCAGGTGCACGGCGGCATGGGGTTCACCTGGGAGGCGGACGTGCATCTGCACCTCAAGCGGGCCTGGGTGCGGGCCGAGCTGGGGCGGACGGCGCGGGACGCGGAGGAGGAGCTGGCCGCGGCGCTCTGAGGGGCGGTCCCGGGAGCCGGTCCCGGAGCCGGACCTGGAGCCGGTCCGGAGGCCGGTGCGCGAGCCGGGCCGGGGGCTGTTCCGGGGTGGATTCGGCGGGGTGCCAAAAATTGGTCTGTCCGATATCGTGCGCTATGTGCGTTGTTTCGTCGGTCGAAACCCTTCTGCATGAAGGCTACTGAGCGTCGATATCGGGTTGTGTCCTACGCGTGACTCGTCACGGCATGGAGTCAGTGCCCGGCTCGGGTACCTTGTGTGGGATGCGAGTGGTTCAGAGATGGAGCCATGCCGGTGTTGCCCATGCGGCGGCCCCGGGCCCGGCGATGCGCGCCGCTCGCAGTGCAGGGCGGGGTTTCACCCCCGTCTGTTCGACCCCCTGCGGTGCGCGTCGCACAGTATGCAGTACGCGTACTCCTTCGCGCTGGAATATGCCCGAAGCGCTTGTTGGGGTGACTGAACGTCAATCATGCTGTCTCCCAAGGGGATCACGTTCCGTGACCCTGTGGAGTCGCGAGGCGATGTGTCCGCCGGTTCGGATGGTGTGAGCGGTGCAGGTGCTTCAAGTTCAGCTGGAGGTCGGGGCTGACCCCGCCGAGGTGGGACGGGCCAGGCGGTGGGCCCGTTCACGGCTCGCGGGATCAGGGATAGAAGCCGACGAGCCGGTTGCCGAGACCTTGATCCTGTTGATCTCCGAGCTCGTGACCAACGCCGTTGTGCACACGGGCTGTCCGGCCGTCCTGCGCATGCTGCTCCCCGGCGTCCCCGCCGACGTGCCGGGGACGGTCCGGGTCGAGGTGGCCGACAGGAGCTCCCGGCCGCCCGCCCAGCGGCACGCGGAGGGCGACGACACCAACGGCCGCGGCCTTGAGCTGGTCGATGGACTCGCCGACCGGTGGGGCTGGCAGCCCGAGGGTTCGGGCAAGAGCATCTGGTGCGAGGTGGACCGGTGTGACGCCGGTGTGCCCGCGGCGACGTTCGAGGGGGTGACCCACGACGGGACGCCCTGCGACGCCGCGGCCTACGAGGTGACCCAGGTGAAGCCGCGCGGCATGACGGCGTGCGACGGGGCGGCCTACGGCGCGGCGGCCTACCGCCGGGTGGCGTACGGCGACGTCGACGTCGCCTACGAAGCGGTCTGAGGGCGTCGCCCACGAGCGGTCTGAGGGCGAGCGGGCCGTACGCTCCGCCCGGCCCGCCGGTTCGCGAGCCCGCATGCGCCGCCGTGTGCCTCGGTGCGCACGCCGATGCGCGGGTGGACAAGGCGGGCGACAGGGCGCCAATCGCCAAGTGGGTGTTGACGTAGCGTGTTCGATTGATCACGCTGGTGTGCAGCGATTCGCCGCGAGGGGACGTCGAGGGCGCTCTGTGACGGAGGTCCTCGGCGAGGTGTGAGTCGCGATTTCGGCGCCGTTCCCTTCGCGGCCGTACGGGACGCGGAGTCGAGCGCCGGAGCCGGACGGCGGCGTGCGCGGCGGCGCGCTCGGGGCGAGAGCCGACGCGCCGCCGTCCGGAATGCGCTGGGACGGACGTGCGGACGTGCTGTCCGCGGCGCGAGGTGTCAGAGCACGGCGACCGGGGCGACCGGCGTGCCGGTTCCGCCGACGAAGGGCTCCGGCATCGCGGAGAGCAGGAAGGAGTGCCGGGAAAGTTCTGCACAGGCTGTGGACAAGTTTTCCAGATTCCAGTTCTGGCCCTGCAGCATCCCCATCTCGACCAGGTCGAGCGCGTGCACGGGCAGCCACAGGTTCTCGATCTCCGGCGGGAAGATCTCGAAGGTCAGCGTGTCGTTGGCGACGGCCGCCACGTCCCGCGCGTGGAACCACTCGGGCGTACGCAGCGAGAGTCCGGGCGACGGGTAGGCGTACGCGTGTTTGTCGCCCGCCAGATAGACCTGGACCTGCCCCGTGCGGACGAGGACGATGTCGCCCGCGCGGACCGTGACCGCGCCGAACTCCGCCGCCTCGTCCAGGTCTTCGGGCGTGACCGCGTGATCGCCGGGCAGCCGTTCGAGCCCCTTGGCGCGCGCCACGTCCAGAAGTACGCCGCGCGAGACGATGTGCCGCGCCTTGTCGATGCCGCCGAACTGCGCGCCGGTGTGGGCGGTGATGGTGTCCGCCGGGCGGCCGTTGTAGATCTTCCCCGAGTGCGACACATGTGTGAGGGCGTCCCAGTGGGTGGCCGTCTGGAGTCCCATCGTCACCGCGTCGTCGCTGGTGGCGACCGTGCCGGGGCCGAACAGCTCCTGGTTGATCTGCACCATCGTGTGCAGGGGGTTCACCCGGCCGGGGATCATGCCCGTCTGCACGCCGTCCTCCTTGAGCGGCAGCGCGAGCGGCACGCGGCGCCCGGTCCTGACCTCGCCCGCGGCCGCCCGTACCACGTCGTCGGTGACGAGGTTGAGCGTGCCGGTCTCGTCGTCGGGCCCCCAACGCCCCCAGTTGTTCACGCGTTTGGCGATGTCGTGGAATTCCGCCGGCAGTGCGTCGGGACGTGACATGGGTCCTCCGCGGGGCTTGTCTTCCGGTGTCTGACGGGTCATAGAATCTAACGGTCCGTCAGAAACCGCGGGAAGGGGCCGGGCGTGGGGAACTTCTTGGCAGGCAAGGTGGTGGCCGTGACCGGCGCGGGGCGCGGCATCGGCAGGGCCGTCGCGCTCGCCGCCGCGGCCGAGGGGGCGAAGGTCGTCGTCAACGATTACGGCGTCTCCATGGCGGGCGGCGAACCGACCAGCGAGGTCGCCGACGCCGTGGTCAAGGAGATCCGGGCGGCGAGCGGCGAGGCCGTCGCCGTCGCCGACGACATCTCGACCATGGCGGGCGGCCAGCGGATCGTCGACGTGGCGCTCGCCGAGTACGGGCGCGTCGACGGAGTGGTCTGCGTCGCCGGGATCCTGCGGGAACGGATGCTGTTCAACATGTCCGAGGAGGAGTGGGACCCGGTCGTCGCCACGCACCTGAAGGGGACGTTCACCGTCTTCCGTGCCGCGTCCGCGGTGATGCGGAAGCAGGGCTCCGGCACCTTGATCGGCTTCACCAGCGGCAACCATCAGGGCTCCGTCGCGCAGGCCAACTACAGCGCCGCGAAGGGCGGGATCATCTCGCTGGTACGGAGCGCGGCGCTGGGCCTGCACAAGTACGGGGTCACCGCCAACGCCGTGGCCCCCGTCGCCCGTACGCGGATGTCCGCCAACGTACCGATGGAGCTGAAGGAGATCGGGGAGCCCGAGGACGTCGCCGCCCTCGTCGTCTACCTGCTGAGCGAGCGGGCGCGCGCGGAGGAGATCACCGGGCAGGTCTACACGATCGCGGGCCCCAAGATCGCCGTCTGGGCGCAGCCGCGCGAACTGCGCGCCGGGTACGCCGACGGGGCGTGGACCCCGCAGAAGATCGCCGACTTCCTGCCCGGCACGGTCGGGACCGACCCGATGCCGATGCTGGCGCGTCTTGAGGCCATGGCGAAGGCGGCGGCGGCCAAGGAGCGGCCGAACGCGTAGGCGGTACGGGCGTGGTGGCGCGGGGCCGGACACGGGTGGAGTGGGAGGCGGGACGGTGGAGTTCGGTTTCGGACCCGAGGACGAGGAGTTCCGCGCCGAGGCACGGGCGTGGCTCGCCGAGCACCTCGTCGGCGACTTCGCGTCCGCGGCGGGGCGCGGTGGGCCGGGCAGTGAGCACGAGGGGGGTGAGGTGCGGCGCGCGTGGGAGCGGGAGCTGGGGCGGGGCGGGTGGATCGGGCTCGGGTGGGACGCGGGTGCGGGTGCGGGTGCGAGTGCGGGTATGGGTACGGGTGCCCGTACGGGGGTTTACGGGAATCGGGTCGGCACGCTGACGCAGCAGGTCGTCTGGGCGGAGGAGTACGCGCGGGCCAGGGCGCCTGGACGCTACGGGCACATCGGCGAGAACCTCCTCGCGCCGACGCTGCTCGCCTACGGCAGCCAGGAGCAGCGAGACGAGTTCCTGCCGCCGATCGCGCGCGGCGAGGCGCTGTGGTGCCAGGGGTACAGCGAGCCGGGGGCCGGGTCCGACCTCGCGGCGGTGCGGACGCGGGCGGAGCGGGACGGGGCGGAGTTCCGCGTCACGGGGCAGAAGATCTGGACGTCGTTGGCGCGGGAGGCGGACTGGTGCTTCGTGCTGGCGCGTACGGGGGGTGGGGGCGGGGATCGGGCCGGAACCGGGGGTGGGGCCGAGGGTGGGGCCGGGGCTGGGCGGTCGCGTCGGCACGCAGGGCTTTCCCTGGTGCTGGTGCCGATGGATCAGCCCGGGTGCGTGGACGTACGGCCCATCCGGCAGCTCACCGGGACCAGTGAGTTCAACGAGGTCTTCTTCGACGGCGCACGCGCGCGTGCGGCGCATGTTGTGGGCGGCGTCGGCAACGGGTGGCGGGTCGCCATGGGTCTGCTCGGGTTCGAGCGGGGCGTCTCCACGCTGGTGCAGCAGATCGGCTTCGCGCAGGAGCTGGGAGAAGTGGTGCGGGCGGCGCTCGACTCCGGGGCGGTGGAGGACCCCGTGGTGCGGGAGCGGCTGGTGCGGCAGTGGGCGGAGTTGCGGGTGATGCGGTGGAACGCGTTGCGGACGTTGGGGTGTTCGGGGGGCGTGGGCGGGGGCGGGGGTGTGGGCATGGGCATGGGGGGCTTAAGGGGTGCAGGGGGCTCTGGGGGTGGGAGTGGTGCCGGGGGTGGGGCCGTCGGGGCACCCAGTGTCGCCAAGCTTCTGTGGGGGCGGTGGCATCAGCGGCTCGGGGAGCTGGCCATGGCGGTGCGGGGGGCGGCGGCAGCCGTGGGGCCTGCCGACTGGGACCCCGCCGCGCCGTACGAACTCGACGCCCTGCAACGGCTCTTCCTCTTCAGTCGCGCCGACACCATCTACGGCGGCTCGGACGAGGTGCAGCGGAACATCATCGCCGAGCGGGTGCTCGGTCTGCCGAGAGAGGCCGGAGGGCCTCGGTGAGGGGAGCGCGCCATGAGAGGTGTCGTCTTCGACGGGACGCGGGTCGAGGTGGTCGACGACCTGGAGATACGGGAACCGGGGCCGGGGGAGGTGCTCGTCGCGGTCGCCGCGGCCGGGCTGTGCCACAGTGACCTCTCGGTGATCGACGGGACCATTCCGTTTCCGCCGCCCGTGGTGCTGGGGCACGAAGGGGCGGGGGTCGTGGAGGCGGTCGGGTCCGGTGTCACGCATGTGGCGCCCGGGGACCATGTGGCGCTCTCCACGATCGCCAGCTGCGGGGCGTGCGCGGACTGCAACCGTGGCCGCCCGACCATGTGCCGCAAGGCCATCGGAACTCCGGACCAGCCGTTCACGCGGGGCGGCAAGCCGGTGTACCAGTTCGCGGCCAACTCCGCCTTCGCGGAACGCACGATCGTCAAGGCGGTGCAGGCCGTCCCGATCGCGGACGACATCCCGCTGACCTCGGCGGCACTGATCGGGTGCGCGGTCGTGACCGGGGTGGGGGCCGTCCTGAACCGGGCCGCGGTCGGCCTCGGCGACTCGGTCGTCGTCATCGGGACGGGCGGGATCGGGCTCAACGTGCTGCAGGGGGCGCGGATCGCGGGGGCGTCGCGGATCGTGGCGGTCGACGCGAATCCGGAGAAGGAGGCGGTGGCCCGGCAGTTCGGTGCCACGGACTTCTTCCCGTCCACGGCAGGGGTGCGGGGGATCCTGCCCCAGGGGGCCGACCACGCCTTCGAATGTGTGGGCCGGGTCGAGCTCGTCCGGGAGGCGATCGACCTCCTCGACCGGCACGGGCAGGCCGTCCTGCTCGGCATGCCGGGAGCCGCCGCGGAGGCGTCGTTCGTGGTCGCGTCGATGTTCCTGGACAAGTCGATCCTCGGCTGCCGCTACGGGAGCGCACAGCCGCAGCGGGATTTCGCCCGGTACGCGGAGCTGTACCGGGCCGGCCGACTGCTCCTGGACGAACTGGTGACGGCGACGTACCCGGTGGAGGACTTCGCGAAGGCGGCGGAGGACGCGGGGGCGGGGAGGGTGGCGCGGGGGGTGCTGACGTTCTGATCTTTTCGGGCGGGGGCGCCTTGGGCGGGGTGCGCCTGTTGTGCGGTTGTGGGGCGGGGCCGCGGGGGTATGTGCGTACTCGCTATCCCTGCGTCACGCTGCACGAACAACGGGGCTATAGCGTGCTCGGTGCTCCGTTCGCACATACCCCCACGTCCCCTCCGGCCGGTTTCGCGGCTGCGGCCCGGTGGTGGTGCACCTGCCCCGGGGGCCGTTCTCGGCTGCGGGCCGGTGGGGGGCTCGCTGCCTCGACTCCCGCCGTGCGCCGCGGGGGCGACGCTCACCCGTCCGGGTCGGCGTGGTCGGGGTGTTGCAGGCCGGGGCCATGCTCACCCGGAACCTGTCGCTGCGCGAGGTGCTGCCGCCCAGCGCCCTCGCCGCGGGCTACTCGGTGATGTACGCGTCCGTGCGCGCCGGATACGCCGCCGGCGGGTCACTGGCGGGCGGACTCCTGAACGTGGTCGCGCCGGCCACGGCGATCCTCGCGGGCGTGGGCCTCGGCGTCGTGCTGACGCTGATCGGCGTCCTCGGAGAGGTGAAGCCCGCGCCGGCCGGGGACGCGGCCCGCGGCGACATCGCGGAACGTACGGCGGTAGGTGGTGGGAGTGACCCCGAGCGCGGCCTGTAGGTGCTGCCGCATCGACTGGGCCGTGCCGAAGCCCGCGTCCCGCGCCACCTGGTCGACGGAGAGGTCCGAGCACTCCAGGAGGTGCCGCGCCCGTTCCACGCGCTGCTGCGTCAGCCACTGGCCCGGACTGATCCCCACCTCCTCGCGGAACCGCCGGGTGAACGTGCGGACCGACATCGACTCCTGCTCCGCCATGTCGCGCAGTTGCAGCGGCCGGTCGAGATGGCCGAGCGCCCAGGCCCGCGCGGTCCGCGTGGTCGCCGACCGCGGCTCGGGAACGGGGCGTTGGATGTACTGCGCCTGGCCGCCGTCGCGGTGCGGCGGTACGACGGTGCGGCGGGCCACCTCGTTGGCGACCGCGGTGCCGTGGTCGCGGCGTACGACATGGAGGCAGAGGTCGATGCCCGCGGCCACGCCCGCCGACGTCAGGACATCGCCGTCGTCGATGAACAGCACGTCCGCGTCCACCTCGACCGCGGGGAAGAGCTTCTGGAAGTGCTCCGCCGATGACCAGTGCGTGGTCGCGGGGCGGCCGTCGAGGCAACCGGCGGCGGCCAGGACGTAGCCGCCCGTGCAGATGGCGACAAGGCGTGTGCCCGGCCGGATGTGAGCGAACGCGGCGGCCAGTTCGGGGGTGAGGCTGCCCTCCTCGTACACCGGGCCGAGTTCGTACGAGGCCGGGATCACGACCGTGTCCGCCGTGGCCAGGGCCTCGGGGCCGTGCTCGACCAGGATCGCGAAGTCGGCGTCCGTGCGGACGGGGCCCGGCGGGCGGACCGAACAGGTCACCACCTCGTAGAGGTGGTGCATGTCGGGGGTGCGTGCGCCCTTGAAGATGCGCTGCGGGATGCCGAGTTCGAAGGGGATCACACCGTCCAGGGCGAGCACGACGACGCGGTGCCTGTCCGGGCGGGCGGACGCGGCTGCGGGCCCGGCTCCGGGTTCGAGTGCGGATTCACCGGCAGGCAGGGGCATGGCCCGATCCTAGCGAATGCTGTCCCTCGGGCCACTCGTTCGGGATGGATCAACTCCCGATGCTGGATGACGTGACCCAGACAACCGAGACGACCGAGCGGACCTCCTCCCCGCCGACCGCGCCCGAGCGCCGTACGCCCCGTATCCACCGTGCCTGGTTCGTCGCTGCCGTCACCTTCGTGACGATCATCGGCGCCGCCGCGTTCCGCTCGCTCCCCGGTCTCCTCTTCGACCCGCTGAAGGAGGATTTCGGCTGGTCACGCGGTACCGTCGGGCTCGCGGTCTCCGTCAATCTCGCGCTGTACGGGCTGACCGCGCCGTTCGCCGCGGCGCTGATGGACCGCTTCGGCATCCGGCGGGTCGTCGCGTTCGCGCTGGTCGTCATCGCCTGCGGCTCCGGCCTGACCGTGTGGATGAACTCCGCCTGGCAGCTGCTGCTGTGCTGGGGACTGCTCGTCGGGCTCGGGTCCGGATCGATGGCGCTCGCCTTCGCGGCCACCGTCACCAACCGGTGGTTCACCGAACGGCGCGGGTTCGTCAGCGGCATCCTCACCGCGGCCTCCGCCTCGGGCCAGTTGATCTTCCTGCCGCTGCTGTCGTGGATCGTCGAGACGTACCGGTGGCGGCCCGCCGCCGTGACGGTCGCGCTCGCGGCCCTGGCGGTCGTCCCCTTCGTATGGCTGCTGCTGCGGGACCACCCGGCCGACGTGGGCCTGAAGCCGTACGGCTCGAAGGAGTTCGTGGCGAAGCCGCCACCCGTCCCCGGCGCGGCCCGGCGCGCGGTCACGGCGCTCGTCAACGCCGCCCGCACCGGCCCCTTCTGGCTGCTCGCGGGGAGCTTCGCGATCTGCGGTGCCTCGACGAACGGGCTCATCCAGACCCACTTCGTGCCCGCCGCCCACGACCACGGCATGGGCGTCAGGGCCGCCGCCTCGCTGCTCGCCGTCATCGGGATCTTCGACATCGTCGGGACGGTCGCGTCCGGCTGGTTCACGGACCGCTTCGACTCCCGGCGCCTGCTCGCCGTGTACTACGCGCTGCGCGGCGTCTCGCTGCTCTTCCTGCCCATCCTGCTCGCGCCGAACGTCCACCCGCCGATGATCTTCTTCATCGTCTTCTACGGCCTGGACTGGGTGGCCACCGTCCCGCCGACCCTGGCCCTCTGCCGCGAGCAGTACGGCGACGACAGCGCGATCGTCTTCGGCTGGGTGCTGGCGTCGCACCAGGTGGGCGCCGCTCTGGTCGCGTTCCTCGGGGGGGTGGCGCGGGACGCCTTCGGCTCGTACAACGTGGTCTGGTACGCCTCCGGGGCGCTGTGCGCGGCGGCGGCGCTGATGGTCCTGGTGATCCGGCGGCCCACCGCCCGGACGCAGCCGCTGCTCGCCGTGTGAGCACCCTCGGGCCCGGCTCGGTTCCCTGAGCGGTCAGAGCGTGAAGCGGCCGAACGTGCCGCGGTGGAAGAGCAGCGGTTCCGCGTCGCTCCCGGTCGCGCCGAGGGCGTCCACCCTGCCCACCACGATGAGGTGGTCGCCGCCGGTGTGCACGGCCTGGATCGTGCAGTCGATCCAGGCGGGGGCCCCGGCCAGGCGCGGGGAGCCGGACACCGGCGCCGCGTCGTAGGCCACCCCCGCGAACTTGTCGGCGCCGCTCACCGCGAAGCCGCGGCAGAGCGCGCCCTGGTCGGCGCCGAGCACGTTCACGCAGAAGACGCCGGCGCGTGCGATACGCGGCCACGTCGTCGACGTACGCGCCACCATGAAGGAGACCAGGGGCGGGTCCAGGGAGAGCGAGGAGAAGGACTGGCAGGCGAAGCCCGCGGGGCCCGGCCCGTCGTCCTCGGTGGGTGGCGCCGTGATCACGGTGACGCCCGTCGCGAAGTTCCCGAGCACCCGCCGGAACTCGTTCCGGTCGAGCGGCGCCCGTTCGTCCTCGCCGACCGCGCGCAGCCGAGGGCGCGGCAGCACCTCGACGGGGGCCGTGGTGGTGCTGGCCCCGACCGACCTGAGGTATCGGACGGCGGTGGCCGCCATCCCTGCGTGTCCCATCACACCGACCATTGAAGCTGACGGGCCGTCAGATGTGAAGGGCGCGGCCGAAACACTGCGGACCCACGAGTATCTTCAGCCCCATGAAGCGGGGGAATACGCGTCCGACCTGGAGCGATGGGGATATGCGGGCCGCCGCGGCGGCCTGCGCGGCGCAACTGCCGGTGGCCGGACTCCTGGCGTTCGTGCTGACGCTCGGCGACGACGACTACGGCGTCGGCGGACCCGCCCTGGGCCTTGCCTGCGTGATCCTCTTCGCGCCCCTGCTGCTGCCGGTCCTCGGCCTGGTGCACTCCGCCGTACTGACTCTCCCCGCCGTCGAGCTCGGGCGCAGGGTCGCCGCTCTGTGCGGCCGCGGACCGGAGCAGGGGCGGGAGCTGGAGCTGGAGTGGGAGTGGGAGTGGGCCTGGTCGGTGGGGGGTCTGCTGCCGGTCGGCGCCGCGTGGGCGGGCTTCTTCGCGCTGCTCGGCGCCCCCTTCGCTGGGCCCGCGCTGTGGATCGCCGTGAGCGGCGTCGTCCCCGCGCTGAACATCACGTACTGCCGACGGCGTCGGCGACGCCTCGGCAGGCCCCTGCGCAAGGTCTGGATCATGTCGGGGCTCATCTCGGCCGGTGTGACCGCGACCGCCCTCGGCCTGGCCGTCGCCGCCACGGTGACCGGGCTCATCAAGGAGTACGAGCCACCGCGAGTCGACCCGGAGCAGGTGGCGGGCGCGTGGCGGAGCGAGGACGATGGCGGCGTCCGCTTCCGGTTGTACGCGGACGGCCGCGCCGAGCCCGTCTCCTGCCACGGCGCCGGCGGCACGTGGACGATGGGCACCGACGACTCCCTGGCGCGCCCGACCGTCGTGGTCAGCGACTGCCACGCCCGGCAGGCCTGGCTCGTGGGCGGCACTGCGGACGACCCCGAACTCTTCGTGAACTCGGGCTCGATGGACTCGCCCGACATCGAGATCCTGCGCCGGGAGCGCTGAGATGCTGAGATCCTGTCCTTGAGCGCCGGTGACCTGCCGCTCCCCTGCCGTTCCAAGGAATGAGGGTCAGCGGCCCCGGTACGAGGGTGAGCGGCGGGCCACGAAGGCGGCCACGCCCTCGTTCGCGTCCGCCGTGGTCATGTTGATCTCCTGCGCCGCGGCCTCGGCGGCGAAGGCCGTCGCGCGGTCCGACTCCAGGGAGGCGTTGACCAATTGCTTGGTCATGGCCAGCGCGCGGGTCGGCCCGGCCGCGAGCCGCTCCGCCCACGCCCGCGCCGTCCTCTCCAGCTCGTCGGCCGGTACGACACGGTTGACGAGCCCCAACCGTTCGGCATCGGCGGCCGAGACCGCGTCCCCGAAGAACATCAGCTCCTTCGCCCGCTGTGGCCCGATCAGCCGGGGCAGCAGATACGCGCCGCCGCCGTCCGGCACGAGGCCCCGGCGCACGAACACCTCGATGAACCTGGCGGTCCCGGCCGCGACGACCAGATCGCACGCGAACGCCAGATGGGCCCCGATCCCGGCGGCGGTGCCGTTCACCGCGGCGATCACCGGCTTCTCGCAGTCGAGGACCGCGGCGACGAGCCGCTGCGCGCCCTGCCTGATGGTCCGGGCGACGTCGCCGGGCACCCGCTCGCCCGTGCTCGGCGCCCCGCGCAGATCGGCGCCCGCGCAGAACCCCTTGCCGGTCGCGGTGATCACCACGGCCCGCACCGACGGGTCGCCGGACGCCTCCCCGAGCAGCGCGATGACGCGTTCGCGCTGGTCCCACGTGACGGCGTTCATGGCCTCCGGCCGGTTGAGCGTGATCCACGAGACGCCGTTGTCAGTGGTGTGCAGTATCAATGAGTCGAGGGGGTCGGTGGGATCGGCGAGCGCGGCGGGTTCTGCGGGTTCGGTGGGGCTTTGTGGCTCGGGGGAGGCTGTCATGGGGGAGTGGCTCCGTTTCGCGGGGAGGCGGGCTGGGGGCGCGCGGAGGCGGGCTCGGGTGTGGGCGGGGGTGTGGGCTTGGGTGTGGACCGGGGTGCGGGTGGCGTGGGCCGGGGTGTGGGCCCGGGTTCGGCCGCCACAGGCCCTAGTGGCACGCGGCGAACGCGTCGAGCGCTACCGCCCCTTGGCCGCGCGGCAGCACCATCAAGGGGTTGATGTCCAGCTCCGCGATGTCGTCGCCCAATTCGAGCGCCATCCGCTGCACCCGCAGCACCACCTCGACCAGCGCGTCCACGTCCGCGGGCGGCGCGCCCCTGACCCCGTCCAGCAGGGCCCGGCCCCGCAGTTCGCACAGCATCGCCTTCGCCTGGTCCTCCCCGAAGGGCGGCACCCGCACGGCCGCGTCCCGCAGGACCTCGACGAGCACTCCGCCGAGCCCGACCGTCACGGTCGGCCCGAAGAGCGCGTCGTGCGTGACCCCGACGACCATCTCGACGCCCCGCTCGACCATCTGGCAGACCAGGATGCCGTCCAGCGCGACGCCCTCGTACCGGGCGATGTCCGTGAGCTCGCGGTACGCGTCCCGCACCTGGCTCGCGGAGGTCAGCCCGATCTTCACCAGGCCCAGCTCGGTCTTGTGCGCGAGCTGCGGGCCCGACGCCTTCATGACGACCGGATAGCCGACGAGCCCGGCCGCGCGGACGGCCGCCGCCGCGCTGGTCACCAGCTGCTCCCGCGGCACCCGTATCCCGTACGCGCGCAGCAGCTGCTTCGCCGCGTGCTCGCTGAGCTGCTGGCCGGGCCGCATCAGGGCCTGCGCCTTGCGGAAGGAGGGGGACGGCGTGCGCGGCGCCTCGTCGAAGGGGGAGCGGTAGCCGGCCGTGAAGCGGTGGTGGTCCAGATAGGCGCGCACCGCCGTGATGCAGTTGGCGAAGGTGCGGAAGGTCGCGACGCGCGAGGAGCCGAGGAGCGTCTCGCGGTAGGCGGCCTCGGTGCCGACGGGCGAGCCCCACACCACGCACACCAGCTTGTCCGTCCGCTCCGCCGCGTCCACCAGGTCCTGTGCGAGCTTGTCGCTCATCGGCGGGAAGGGACCGGTGATCGGGCAGACCAGCACGCCCACCGCGGGGTCGGCCAGGATCGCGTCGATGATCTTGCGGCCGCGCCAGTCGCCGACGGGGTGCCCGCCGTTGTCGATGGGGTTGGCGACGTTCAGGTACTCCGGTATCCACTGGTGCAGCTCCGCCTGCCTGGCGTCGGAGAGCGTAGGCAGGGTGAGGCCCGCCTCCGTCGCCAGATCCGAGAAGTGCGCGCCCGTGCCGCCCGAGATCGAATAGACGGCCACGCCGTCGGCCTGCGGCCTGCGGGCCCGTGCGAGGAGCGCGGACGTGTCCTGGAGTTCGTCGAGCCCGTCCACGCGGATCACGCCGAACTGCCGCATCGCCGCGTCCACCACCGCGTCCGCGCCGGTCAGCTTGCCGGTGTGTGAGGCGGCCGTACGGGCGCCGGTCTCGGTGCGGCCGACCTTCACGGCGACGATCGGCACGCCGCGCCGGGCCGCCCGGTCGGCGGCGAGCAGGAAGGCGCGGCCGTCCTTGAGGCCCTCGACGTAGCAGGCGATGGCGCCGACCTCGGGGCGTTCGGCGAAGTAGGAGATGAAGTCGGAGGTCTCCAGGTCGGCCTCGTTGCCGGTGGGCGCCCAGTGGGAGAGGCGTACGCCCAGCTCCTGCATGGTGAAGACGGGGCGGCCCTGGTGGCCGGACTGGGTGATCAGCGCGATGGCGGGGCCTTCGAGGTCCTCGCGGAACTTCTCGAAGGCGTTGAGGTTCGTGTTCGGTCCGAGCAGCCTGAGGCCCGAGCGCTGGACTGCGGCGGCGAGGCGGGCCTGGGCCGCCGCGCCCTCCTCGCCGGTCTCGGCGAACCTCGAGGCGAAGGCGACGGCGAACCGCACCTTCTCCTCGGCGAGCTGCTCGATGACGGGCAGCGGGTCGCCGACCAGGAGTACGGCCAGGTCGACCTGTTCGGGCAGGTCCGCCACGGAAGGGAAGCAGGTGATGCCGAAGACGGCCTTGCGGCTGGGGTGTACGGGGTGCAGTCGGGCGCCGACCCGCTCGGCCCAGGTGATGAGCTGCCGCGTGATGCCGGTGTTGGGGCGGCCCTCGGTGTCCGAGGCGCCCACGACGGCTACGGATCCCGGGCGGAAGAAGCGGTCGAGGTCGGGTACGCCCGCGTACAGCGGCCGGCCGCTGACGTCCAGGTCGTCCGCCGTGACGGCTCTGCCGTGCACTGCGCTGGTTGGGAGTTCGCCGCAGGCCACAACATGCGCGCGGCGGGGGTCGGTGGTGAAGGTGCCGTGAGTCGATCCAAGCATCGGTCCGCCCGCTCCTGTGTGACAGCACTTACCTGACGCACAGTCAGATTACTGAACTGACGCTGAGTCAGGAATGGGGCTGCGGGCAAAGCCTGGTGGCGAGGGGGGCCTCGCCGTGTTCTTGTGCCTCTTGTCGTGCCTCTTGTCGTGCCTCTTGTGGTGGCTTTTGCCGTGGGTCTTGTGGTCAACGGAACCGTAGTCTCCGCGGGTTGCCAAGGTCGGGAATCGGCCGCGGGGACGGTCGCGTGTGCGGGTGCGTTGTGGCTGGTGCGCCTGTTGTTCGGTTGTGGGGTGGGGGCGCGGGGGTATGTGCGTACTCGCTATCCCTGCGTCACGCTGCACGAACAATGGGGCTACAGCGTGCTCGGTGCTCCGTTCGCACATACCCCCACGTCCCCTCCGGTGCGCGTGCGACCGCGCCCCGGTGGGGGTTCGGCTGCCTACTCTCCGGGGCCGCTCGCGGCTGCGGGCCGGTGGGGGCTTCAGCGTGTGATCGCCTTGGCTATCTTCTCTGCGTCGCGGGACAGTTCGCGGAGCATGCCGCTGATGGGGTTCGTGAAACCGGTGAAGTACAGGTCGGGGGCGTGTTTCGCGGTGCGGCGGCCGTGGGTGGTCGGGCGGCCGCGGGGATCGAGGGTGATGATGTCGCCGACCAGGCCTTCGAGGGCGCGACGGTAGCCGGTGGCCGCGATGACCGCGTCCGGGGCGATCCTGGTTCCGTCGGCGAGGACGACCTTGTCGGCCTCGAACGACTCCACGGCGGCGACCGGTTCGACCCGGCCCTTGCGTATCGCGGCGATCAGGCCGACGTCCTGGACGGGGATCGCGCCCTGCCGGGCCCGGGAGAACAGGCCGGTGTCCGGGCGCGGCAGTCCCTTGGCCGACAGGTCGGGGACTCCCATCCGGGTGACCGGGCCCGCGAGCCGGTCGGCCAGGGCGGTCGGGAGTCTGCGGCACAGGATGCCCGAGCGCTGGGCGGGCCACCCCGCCGTGGAGCGGCGCACGATGTGCGGGGCCGTGCGTACCGCGAGGCGGACCCGGGCCGCGCCGCCCTCGGCGAGGTCGACGGCGATCTCGGCGCCCGTGTTGCCGACGCCGACGACGAGGACGTCCCTGCCGGTGTAGGGGCGGGGGGTGCGGTAGTCGCCCGCGTGCAGGAGTTCGCCGGTGTAGGTGTCGCGGCCGGGCCAGTCCGGCAGGTGGGGGGTGTGGTTGTAGCCGGTGGCGATCACCACCGCGCTGCCCGTCAGCTCGCGTCCGCCGGTGGCGTGCAGCAGCCAGCCGGTGCCGTCGGCGGTGCGCTCCAGACCGGTCACCTCGACGCCGGTGACGATGTCGAGCTTGTGGTGCTCGGCGTACTTCTCCAGGTAGCGGATGACGTTGTCGCGGGAGACCCAGCGGCCGAACGACCGGGGAATGGGCAGGCCGGGCAGGGCGGAGAGGCGGCGCGTGGTGTGCAGGTGGAGGCGGTCGTAGTGAGCGCGCCAGGAGGCGGCGACGCGGTCGGACTTCTCCAGGACGACCGCGCGGACGCCGCGTGCGCGCAGGGCCGCGGCGACGGCGAGGCCGCCGGGCCCGCCACCGACGACGTACACGGGGCGGTCCTGCGTGTGCGTAAGCGGAGGAGTGGAGTCGGCCATGACTGGAGAGTAACCGCGCGACTACTTGATGGGTGACGGTCAAGTCCGAAACCGATTGCGAATTGATCACAGGGGAGGGAGGAAGGGAGGGGTGGGTTGGGTGCGGGTGGGGAGGGGCGGCGTGTGTGAGTGCGGGGTGGGGGAGGGGGTGTTGGGGGTGGGCGACGTGTGTGCCTCTTGCGTGGGCGGGTACTTGTGCGCTGAACTGACGTTGCGTCAGGAGCGGTGTGGGTGGCGGTCTGTGGGCGCTTCGGTCTTTGCCCGGGAATGGCTGGTTCGTGCGGGCGGGTGGTTGATTCTGTGCGCGTTCGCGTTGGGGCGCGTGCGGCCGTGTCCGTGCCCGTGTCGTCCTGGCGTATCCGGAATCACGACCACGCGATCGGACTTCTCTGATGAGTACGGACCAGCGCGCCAAGCCGCGCTTCGACCTTCCCGAGACCGATGCCTTCACCCGGCCCTACTGGGACGCCGCCGCCGAGGGGCGATTGCTGATCCGCCGTTGCGGGGCGTGCGGTGCGGCCCATCACTACCCGCGTGAGTTCTGCCCGCGCTGTTGGAGCGAGGACGTCACCTGGGAGCGGGCGAGCGGCCGGGCCACGCTCTACACCTGGTCGGTCGTGCACAGGAACGACCTGCCGCCGTTCGGCAGCCGCGTGCCCTACGTCGCCGCGGTCGTCGACCTCGCCGAGGGGCCGCGCATGATGACGGAGATCGTCGACTGCGAGGACGGTGCGCTGCGGGTCGGGATGGCGGTGGAGGTGGCGTTCCGGGAGGCGGCGGAGGGGGTGGCCGTCGCGGTGTTCCGGCCCGCCTGAGCCGGGACGGCGAACAATTCGGAGGCGGGGGCCGTGGGGTGCGAGGGATGATGGTCCATGTCCTCTTCGTCACCGGGCCCCTTCCCTGCCGGCCCCTCCTCGAAGCCCCTCGCCGGCTGGCAGTTGACCGCCGACCTCTCGGAGTTCCTCGCCCGCGGCGAGAAGTTCCTGCACTCCGAACCCGCCCTGCACACCGCCCTGCTCAGCGCCAGCGAGGTCCTGCGCATGCGGGGGCCCCAGGCGTACGGGAAAGCTGCGCCCCTCTTCGGTACGTACGCCGATGCCGACGGGACCGTCCGGGGTGCCTTCCTGTGGACCAAGCCGCACCGCCTCGCGCTCGGTCCGGCCACCGCGGAGGCCGCCGACGCCTTGGCCCGGCAGCTGGCCGTGGACTGCCCCGACCTGCCCGGGGTCGGCGCCGACCGCGCCACCGCGGAGGCCTTCGCGCGGGTCTGGGAGCGGCGCACCGGAGCCGCCGCCGTGCTCGGTGCCCGCCAGCGCCTGTACCGGCTCGGCACCCTCACCGTGCCCGAGCCCGTGCCCCCGGGCCGAGCCCGCGTCGCCACCTCGGCGGACCGTGCCCTGCTGGCACGCTGGCACCAGGAGTTCGGGGAGGCGGTCGGGGAACGGCCCGCGATGGCCCCGGGCGACTGGGCGGACACCCGCCTCGCCTACGGAGGCGTCACCCTCTGGGAGACCTCCGACGGCGCTCCCGCCGCCATGGCAGGCGTCACACCCCGCGTCGCAGGGCAGGTCCGCGTGGCCCCTGTCTACACCCCGGCGGCTCTGCGCGGCCGGGGCTTCGGTGGCGCCGCCACCGTCGCGGCCACCCGCGCCGCCCTCGCCGCCGAGGTCCTGCTCTTCACCGACTTGGACAACCCGACCAGCAACAGCCTCTACCAGCGCATCGGATACCGCCCCGTGCGGGACTTCGCGCAGTACGAGTTCGGGGGAGGGCCGGGCCGCGAGGCGTGACGTCGCCTGCCGAGGTGCCCGGGGGACACGGAGACGTCCCGCCGTTCGTCACGGCCACAGCGGCTCCTTGGGTCAGTTGGTGTGTGGGGGCCGCCCGGCCTCCGGTCCGGCCGTCGCGTCGCCTGCCGAGGTGCCTGAGGTACGGAGACGTCCCGCCGCTCGTCACGGCCACAGCAGCTCCTTGACCCAGCCGCCGTGCGGGGGCCGGCCGGTCTCCGGTCCGGTCGGCTCCGGCTTGCGGTAGCGCAGCCGCACGTGGCGGCGTCGTGCGTCGCCCTGGAAGAACTCCGCCTCCGTCGGGTCCAGGACGTACAGGGTCCAGGTCGGCGCGTCCGCGTCCGGTTCCCTCCGCGCCCGCTCCCAGGCGGCCTCGGAGGACCGCACCAACTCCGCGTACTCCGGCAGGACTTCGCTCTGCCGCCCCACCAGCGCCGCGGCCAGCGCACCCGTCGACCTGGCGTGCAGGTCGGCGAGGCTCTCGGTGTGCGGGGCCGTGGTGATCCGGCCCCTGATGCGGATCTGCCGGCCCCGCGCCGCCCAGTAGAAGTGCAGGGCGGCCTCCGGCCGGGCCGCGAGCTGGTGGCCCTTCCTGCTGGTGGCGTGGGAGGCGAAGTGCCAGCCGTGCTCGTCGGCGTCGTGCAGCATCACGGTCCGCACGTCGGGACCGCCGTCCTCCGCCACCGTCGCCAGACCCATGGTGTGCGGTTCGGGCTGCCCGGCGGCCACCGCATCCGCGAACCACGCGTGGAAGAGGGGGAGGGGCGCGGCGGGCGCGGTGGCGGGGTCGAAGGCGGGCAGCTCGACGTCCCAGACCCGCTGGGCCCGCAGCAGCTTCTGGAACTCGGACGCGGGACGGGCGGGGCGGTCTCCTGGAGCGGCGGAGCCTGCGGGTGGTGTCGTCATACGGCGATTGTCCCCATCCGGATACGGTGATTGTCCCCATCCGGCGCTGCGATCCGTTCCGTCACCCCCGCCCCAGCACCACCGTCCCCGACGAGCAGAACCATCCGCCCGTCCCCGACGCCACCGCCAGTTCGGGCAGGCTGCCGTCGGGACGTCTCACCTGGCCGGCGCCGGATCGGCCGCGGAGTTGGCGGACCGCTTCCACCAGGAGGAAGAGGCCCCGCATGCCGGGGTGCTGGGCGGAGAGGCCGCCGCCGTCGGTGTTGGTGGGGAGCGCGCCGTCCCGGAGCAGGCGGCCCTTCTCCACGAAGGGGCCGCCCTCGCCCTTCTCGCAGAAGCCGAGGTCCTCCAGGGTCACCAGTGTCATGTACGTGAAGGCGTCGTAGATCTCCGCGATGTCGATGTCCGAGGGCCGCACCCCGGCCCGCTCGAAGGCGAGGCGGCCACTGACCGCCGCCGGGGAGACCGTGAAGTCGGGCCACTCCGACATCGTCGTGTGCGAGACGTGTTCGCCCGTGCCGAGCACCCATACCGGTTCGGACGCGCAGTCGGGCACGTACTCCTCCGCGGCGAGCAGGACCGCGCAGCCGCCGTCGGACCGTATGCAGCAGTGCAGCTTGGTGAACGGGTCCGCGATCATGGGGCCGCCGAGGACCTCGTCGACCGTGACGGGGTCGCGGAACATCGCGTCGGGGTTGGTCGCCGCGTTGGCCCGCGCCTGCACGGCCACCGAGGCGAGCTGCTCCAGCGTCGTACCGTACTCGTGCATGTGGCGGCGCGCGGCCATCGCGTACTTGGCGATCAGGGAATGCCCGTACGGGACCTCGAACTGGAGCGGTCCGCGCGCGCCGAAGGAGAGGTTCGACGTGCGGCGCCCGGCCCTGATGTCCGCGCGGGCCGTCGAGCCGTACACGAGGAGGACGGCGTTGGCCCGGCCCGCCGCGATCGCGTCGGCCGCGTGCGCCGCCATGACCTCCCAGGTGGCCCCGCCGACCGACGTCGAGTCCACCCAGCGTGGCGCAAGCCCGAGGTACTCGGCGACCTCGACCGGCGCCAGCGTGCCGAGGCCCGCGGAGCCGATGCCGTCGATCACGTCGCGGCCGAGCCCGGAGTCGGCGAGCGCCCGGCGGGCCGCCTGGGCGTGCAGGGCGTAGGGGGTGGCGTCGTCGACCCGGCCGCAGTCCGAGAGGGCCACACCGACGACGGCGACCTTGCGCGGCGAAGAGGGGCGGGGGGAGCGGCGAGAGGCGGTGTGTGGTGCGGTACTTGGCGTGGTGCGCGTGGTGGCGGCCATGAATCTGACGGTACATCAGGTGGCACGTCGCGGTAGAGGGGTGCGATCGCCTCGCGTGACGTCGGCGCTCTGTGCATATCGGCATCGCGGTCCTAGCATGACGGCCCGTCAGATCTGGGACCGGGCCCTCGCGCCCGGGGGAGGAGCCTGCCGATGGACGCCGCCTTCAGTGCGGAGCAGGACGAGATCCGCCGCACCCTTCGCGAAATGATCGGGAAACGGTGCGGTCCCGACGAGGTCAGGACGGCCGTGCGCACTCCGGCCGGCCACGACGCCGCCCTGTGGTCCGCCCTCGCCGAACAGCTCGGCCTGCCCGGGCTCGCCATCCCGGAGGCGTACGGAGGTGTCGGCTGCACCACAGCGGAACTCGCCCTCGCCTGCGAGGAGTTGGGGCGGGCCCTCGTGCCGTCGCCGCTCCTCGCCACCGCCGTACTCGCCGCCCCGCTGATCCTGGCCCTCGGTACCGAGCGGCAGCGCGCCGCACTCCTGCCCCGCATCGCCGCAGGCGAGCTGACCGCCGCCCTCGCCGTTCCCGGCACCGGGCTCGCCACGGCGCTCGGCCTCGTCGGGGACAACAGCGGCGACTGGGCGGGCGGTGGCCGCGCGGGCGGCGTGCAGGCGCGAAGGGACGGCGGGGCGTGGCGGCTGTACGGGCAGACCGAGCAGGTCGTCGACGGGCACAGCGCCGGGCTCCTCGTGGTGGCGGCCCACACGGGCGGCTTCGCCCGCTCCCGTACGCTCCTCTTCCTCGTACGCGAGGGAGCGCGCGGCATGGCGCGGGCGCGGCAGACCGCGCTGGACGAGACCCGCACCCAGGCGCGGGTCGAACTGCGGGACGTGGCGGCGGAGTTGCTGGGCGGCGACGAGGCCGACGTGCCGGCCGCACTCGCCGCCGTGGGGGACGTCGCGGCCACGGTCGTCGCGGCCGAATCCGTCGGCGCTGCGGACCGGGCGCTGGAGCGCACCGTCGAATATGTGCGGCAGCGCGAGCAGTTCGGGCGCGCCATCGGCTCCTTCCAGGCGGTCAAGCACCGCCTCGCCGACGTGTACGTACAGGTGCAGGCGGCGCGGTCGGCCGCCTACTACGCGGCGTGGGCCGCGGGCGCGGAGGCCGCCGGGTTCGGCGGGCAGGGCGCCGAACGGGCCGGCGGGCTGGCCCTCGCGCAGGGCCTCGACGCGCTCAGGACCGCCGCGTCGGAAGCGGTGCAGCTGCACGGCGGCATCGGGTTCACCTGGGAGCACGAGGCGCATCTGTACTTCAAGCGCGCGGCAGGTGACGAGCTGCTCCTCGGTCCGGTGCACCGGCTGCGGGCGCGGGCGGCGGAACGGGCCGGTCTCTTCGCGGGCGACCGCGTCCCCCCGCTCGGCGAGGCCGTCTGATGCCGCCGGGCCTGCGTCTCGTGCAGAAGGTGTCGTCCACCCGGGCCTTCGCGAGGATCGCCCCGCACTTCATCCCCGCGATGGACCGCACCGTGCACCGGCTGACCCGCGGCAAGGTGCTGCTGAGCGCGCGGATGCTGCCCGGTGTCGTCCTGACCGCGCGCGGGGCGAAGAGCGGACTGCCGAGGCGTACGCCGTTGGCGTGCATGCCCGAGGGCGAGGCCGGTACCTGGGTGCTTGTCGGGTCCAACTTCGGGCGGCCCGGCCATCCCGCGTGGACCGGCGCTGAAGTTCTGGCCGCCGTACGCCGCGTACCAAGCCAGGGTGGACCGGGAGATACGGCTGTTCCGCCTCGAGAGGCGCTGAGCGGGGTTCAGGGAGTACAGACCACAGCGGCGGATCACCGTGGTGATCCGCCGTCGGGCTGACAGGACTTGAGGAGCAGAGGGTCGCTTTAGGGAAGGTTTAGGGGAAATGTGCCCGTCGGGGCTACTTCGACGGCTTCTTTCCCGTTACGCCCAAATGTACCAACAGCGCCAGATTCGGCTTGAGTTCGGCCTGCTTCACGCCCCACGTCTGGAAGCCGCGCTGGTGGGAGGCGACGGCGGCGAGCATCGCGACCAGGGAGCCCGCCATGGCCGCCGGGTTCACGTCCTTGTCGATCTTGCCCTTGGTCTGCAGCTCCTTCACGGTGTCCGTAAGGGAGTTGTTGACCGAGTTGAGGATCTTCATCCGGATCTTGTAGAAGCGCTTGTCGCCCTCGGCGGCACCGAGATCGACGACCCGGAGGATCGCGTCGTTCTTGCGCCAGAAGTCGAGGAAGCCGTCGACGAGGTCCTGGGAGGTCTGCCAGCCCGCCTTGCCGACCCACGAGCGCCCGTCGAGCAGCTGGGTCAACTCGGCGCCCTCCGCCGCCATTTGCTCGGCGATCTCCAGGACGGCGCCTTCCACGTCCGGGAAGTACTGGTAGAAGGTCGCGGGTGAAGTCCCTGCCTTCCGGGCGACGTCGATGACTTTGACGTCCCGGTAGGGCGACGAGCTGAGCATCTCGCTGAGGCAGTCGAGCAGCTTCTGACGCGTTGCCTGACCGCGCCGGCCGGCCACGCGGCCGTCGACGGTACGTACCTGTCCTGTCATGCCGTCAGCTTACCGAGGGGTGATCGGAGCGCGATTCGGCCGAGTGCAAATGGGGTTGGGGCGCGTGAGCGCGGCGCGTGGGGCCATCGGTGAGAATTGCCCAAATGTTCGAATGCGCGCGCTGCGGAGGACGGGGCGGGCCGCTAGCTTGACTGGCATGGACTACGCAGAGCGGGACACAGGGGGCGGTTACGCGGAGGGCGTGCCCTGCTGGGCCGACGCGATGCTCCCCGACGTCGCGGGCGGCAAGCGGTTCTACGGCGAGCTCTTCGGATGGACCTTCGACGAGGGCGCGGGACCGGAATACGGCCACTACACCCAGGCGTACAGCGAGGGCCTGCCCGTCGCCGCCCTCGCGCCCAAGGCCGACGGCCGCATGCCGACCGTGTGGACCGTGTACCTGGCCACGCCGGACGCGGCCGCGCTGGCCGAGCGCGTCAGGGACGCGGGCGGCTCCATGATCAGGGAACCCGTACGGGTGGACCCCGCCGGGACCATGGGCCTGGCCGCCGACCCCGAGGGCGCCGTCTTCGGGCTCTGGCAGGCCGGCACGCACCAGGGCTTCGGCAAGCAGCGGCAGCCCGGCTCGTACTGCTGGACCGAGGTGTACTCGCGCGACGGCGACGTGGTCGACCCCTTCTACGAGAGCGTCTTCGGCTACGGCAGTACGGAGCTGGACCTCGGCCCCGGCCTGGACCTGGGCCTCGACCGCGACCTCGGCGGCGCGGACTTCCGCGCCTGGTCGCCCGCGGGCGCCGAGCCAGGACCCGACACGGCGGTCGGCGGCCGTGCCCTGCTCACCGGATCCCCCTCCGCCGCCCGGATGCCCCCGCACTTCCTCGTCTACTTCCAGGTCACCGACACCGACGCCGCGGCGGCCACGACGACCCGGCTCGGCGGACGCGTCCAGGCGCCGCCCGCCGACAGCCCGTACGGCAGGATCGCGGTCCTCACGGACAATCAAGGGGCGATGTTCGCGGTCCTTCAGGATTGAGGGGGCCGATGAGGGGCGGTCGGGCCGTCCCGGGACCCTCGGCGGTGGGGTTTTGTCCGTAGACACCCCGATCCCGCCCCGGGTTCGCCACGACCGGCCCGGACAGGAAGAATCAGGGTGCGTGCCGCCGTAGCGGCTCGGTGGTGAGACGCTGCACGGGGCTGTCTTCTTCGACGGCCGCGTACGGGGAGGTGGCAAGGCAAGTGGTGGATCAGCTGACGCAGCACGATCCGAGGCGGATCGGCCCGTTCGAGGTCCTCGGCCGACTTGGTGCCGGTGGCATGGGTCTGGTCTATCTCGCGCGCTCCGCGTCGGGGCGGCGCGTGGCGATCAAGACGGTGCGGACCGAGCTCGCCGAGGACCAGCTGTTCCGTGTCCGCTTCACGCGCGAGGTCGAGGCGGCCCGCGCCGTGTCCGGCTTCTACACGGCCGCGGTGGTGGACGCCGACCCGCGGGCCGCCGTGCCCTGGCTCGCCACGGCGTACGTCCCCGCGCCCTCCCTCGAAGAAATAGTGAATGAACACGGGCCGCTGCCCACCCAGGCGGTGCGCTGGCTGGCGGCAGGCGTGGCCGAGGCCCTGGAGTCCATCCACGGCGCGGGCCTCGTCCACCGTGACCTCAAGCCGTCCAACGTCCTCGTCGTCGAGGACGGACCGCGCGTCATCGACTTCGGCATCGCGTCCGGCGTCTCCAACACGCGGCTCACCATGACCAACGTCGCCGTCGGCACGCCCGCGTACATGTCACCCGAGCAGGCGAAGGACTCGCGCAGCGTCACCGGCGCGAGCGACGTCTTCTCGCTCGGCTCGACCCTCGTCTTCGCCGCCACCGGGCACGCGCCGTTCCACGGCGCCAACCCCGTCGAGACCGTCTTCATGCTGCTCAGGGAGGGCCCCGACCTCGAAGGCCTCCCCGACGAGCTGCGCCCCCTCATCGAGTCGTGCATGCAGATGGAGGCCGCGCTCCGGCCCACCCCCGGCGACCTGCAGTCCCAGCTCGCGCCGCACCTCTTCGCCTCCGAGAGCGCCGACAACGACGACAGCGGTACGGCGTCCGCCTGGCTGCCCGAGCGGGCCGTCGCGCTGATCGAGGCCCGCCGGGGCGGCCGGCCGCCCGCCCGGGTCCCCGCCTCGGCAGGACGCAGCGGCGGCCGTGGCGCCGTGGCCGCCGCGCCGCCCGCGCCCGTCACCGCACCGCCGCCGCCCCTGCGGCAGCCGCCACCGCCCGCCCCGTCCCAGCCGCCCTTCGCCGCCGCGCCCGACGCGGGCCCGGTGCGGCTCGCCGGGGCGAAGGTGCCGATCGGCCCCGGGCCGCGGGTGGCGAGCGCCCGCACCGGCGCCGTGCCCCGTGACTCGGGGCTCGCCGCCTCCTGGTCGCGGTCCGCGCCGCAGCGGGCCGCGGGCAACGGCGTCGACCCGGTGGCCGCCGCGGTACCGGCGCCCGCCCCGGCCCCCGAAGCGGGCCCCGCCTCGTGGCGGCCGTGGCGCTTCCGGATGTCCAACGACGTCTGGGGCACCCCCGCGGTCGCCGGGAACCTCGTCTACGTCACCTCCTTCGAGGTGCACGCCCTGGACGTCGGCACCGGCCGCCGCAGCTTCAAGACGCGCGACGTCGCCTGGTCCATGGCGGTCGCGGACGGCCGTATCCACGCCTCCGACGGCCCCACGCTCTACGCCCTCGACGGCTCGGACGGCTCCGACCTGTGGCGCCTGTCGACCGACGCCTGGGTGTACTCCCTCCAGGCCGACCGCGGCACGGTCGTCACCGGCACGCGCGGCGGCGGCGTCCAGGCCTGGGAGGCGGTCAACGGCGAGAAGCTGTGGGAGATCACCGGCGCCCAGACCGACTTCGAGACGCCCGAGGCCGGGCCCGTCGTCCTCGACGGCACGGTGTACGTCTGGAAGGGCGCGAGACTGCGCGCCCTGGAGGCGCGGACCGGCGAGGAACGCTGGTCCTACCCCGTGGGCGACGCGGCCTCCTGCGGCGGCGTGCCGGTACGGCTCACCCAGGCGCAGGACGGCTACGTGTACGTGGCCGCGGGCACCCGCGTCCTCGCGATCGACGTGCTCGGCGGGCACGTCCGCTGGCACTTCGAGGCACCGGCCGCCTTCCTCTGCCCGCCCGCCTTCGCGCCGGGCCCCGCCGTCACGGGCGGCGGCGTCTACCTCGCCGACTACCTCGGCACGGTGTACGCCCTCGACGCGACGGACGGCCGCGACCGCTGGCGCATCGCCACGGAGTCCCGCTCCTCGATCGAGCCGGTCCTCGTCGCGGACGGCCACGTCCACGTGGGCAGCGGCAAGGGCCTCTACACCCTCGACGCGGTCACCGGCACGCCGAAGTGGCGCTTCCAGGCGGGCGGCGAGGTCGTCGGCGCCCCCGTCGTCGCCGACCGGCGCATCCACTTCGGCTCCACGGACCACCTGCTCTACACCCTGAAGGCGGACGACGGCCGCCTCCGCTGGAAGCTGGCCACGGGCGGCGAGATCACGGGTGCGCCCGTCGTCATCGACGGTGTGGTGTACGCGTGCAGCAAGGACCGCTGCGTGTACGCGCTGGACGCGGAGCGGGGTACGGGGACGTCACCCCGGACCTAGGGCCTGTCTTTCGGATCTGTCCGGGGTCGCGGGGCCTGGCACGCGCATCTGCGGCGTTGTCGTCGGTTGCCAACGCTCCGCGTTGCCGCCCTCCTCCGCCTTGCAGCTGCACGCACCAGACCCCGCTCAAGCCCGACCCAAGGCAAGGCCGCCCAAGTCCGGCCTGATCCGAAAGACAGACCCTAGCGGGGAGGGGCCTGGCGCGGGTCCTGGGGCGGGGGCGGCGTCGGCGGGTCCTGGTACGGGTGGGGCTCGGGGGTCCCGTACGGGTCGGTCGGCTCGGGCGTCCCGTAGGGCTCGGGTGCCGCGTAGGGCTCAGGCGTCTCGTACGGCTCGTACCGCCGGGAGTCCTGATATTGGTCCTGGTACTGGTGCGCGCCCGGGTCCGGTTCCACGACCGCCGGTTCCCGGCGCGACCGCCCCCGCGATCCGCGCCGCGCACGCCCCCGCATGACCGCCGCGGCGAGCAGCAGCAGCGCCCCGCCGCCGAGGCTGCCCAGCAGGCCCTGGTTCAGGCCCGAGCCGTCGCCCGCGACGGTCAGGCTGCCCTGCGACTGCCCCTGCCGGACCATCCACAGCACCGTGAAGCCGAGCACGACGACGCCCGCGAGCGCCACGAGGAGCCGCGACCTCAGGACCAGACCGGCCAGGGTCAGCAGCGCGGCGAAGGCGAACGGCAGGAAGAGCGAGGCGAAGAGTTCCGCCTTGGCTTCGGTGACGCCGCCGCCGGAGAACAGCTCGTCGATGCGGAAGTCACGGCCGGGACGACCGCCGTACCAGTCACGGAAGGGGCTCCATACGGCGGCCGTCGCTCCGATGAGAGCGAGGACCGACCCGACGACGTTGCGGACCATGGCGGGCTGCCTCCTGTGCGTGCGTCTCGCTGTGCCCCTCCGTACGCGTCCGTACGCGTCTCGTCTCATCTCTCAAGATCGACGCTACGCCGAGTGCGTGACCCCCGCCATGCGGGCCCGCTCCGGCCTCCCCGCGTACTGGCCTCCCCGCGCACCGGCCTCCCCACGTACCGGAGTCACCTCGTCCGGAAGCCGCCGCTCCTGCGGTGCGCGAACAGCTCCGCCTGCCGGTCGGGCGGCAGGTTCCCCAGCGCGATCAGGTGGGGCGCGTGCGCCAGCGCCTGGGCGCGGGCCGCCTCCTTCGCCGACCAGAGCGCCCGTACGGTGCCCTGGACCGCCTCGGTCGGGTACGAGGCGATGGTCGCGGCGGCGCGCAGGGCGGCGGTCGGCGCCTCGCCCGGCGGGGCGAGCTCGGAGACCAGGCCGGTCTCGTACGCGCGGCGCGCGGAGACCCGCTCGGCCGTGCCCATCAGCGCCATCCTCGCCACCTCGCCGAACGGCATGCGCTGGGCCATGTGGATCGTCTCGTACGCACTGACCATCCCGTACGTGGTGTGCGGGTCGAAGAACGTGGCGTGCTCGTCCGCCACGACGAACTCGGCCTCGCCGATGAGGTAGAAGGCGCCGCCGCACGCCATGCCGTTGACGGCGGCGATCACGGGCTTCCAGCAGTCGTTGGCCTTCGGCCCGATCGTGCGGAGCGGGTCGTCGATCGTGTAGGGGGAGGGCGGCTGCGGGATGTCCGCGTCCCGGTCGATGCCGGTGCAGAACGCCTTCTCGCCCGCGCCGGTCACGACGACGGCCCGTACCGAGTCGTCGAACCGGAAACGGCGCCAGGCCGCGGCCAGTTCGTCCGCCGTCCGTACGTCGATCGCGTTGTGCCGCTCCGGGCGGTCCAGGGTCAGGACCGCCACGCCCGTGTCCTTGTCGACCGCCGTGCGCAGGGCCCCGGCCGCGGCGGTCACGGGCGCTCCAGGAGCCAGCGCGGGACCACGGTCCCGCCGACGTCCGCGAAGACGACCTGCACCTTCGCGCCGATCCGCAGCCGCTCAGGGGCGACGGAGTTCAGGGGGGCGTCCGGCGCGGCGACGAGGTTGCCGACGAGGCGGATCCGCGGGGCGTCGGCGAGCTCGACGATGATCGCGTTGTAGGGGGCCTGTTCGGCGTAGGCCGGGAGGAGCGGGGGGTGCGGGAACACGTACGACCAGATGCGGCCTCGTCCGCTCATGCGGCGCCAATCGCTGTCGAAGGACTGGCAGTGGGGGCAGCAGGGTCTGGGCGGGAACCGTAGCTCGCCGCAGGCGGTGCAGGCCTGTATGCGGAGTTCGCCTCGGGCGGCGTAGGTCCAGAAGGGGGCGCCGTCTTCGTCCTGCGTGGGCGTCAGGAGGGCGGGCTGTTTCGTCGTCGCGTCTGCCATGGTCTCGTCCTTTACGAGTGCGGGTTCGTGGTGGCTGGTCGCGCGGTTCCCCGCGCCCCTGAACGGCCCCCTACGGGGCCCTCAGCAACAGCGCTGACGTGGGGACGCCCTCCCCGGCCGTCACCAGACACGTCTCCGCGTCCGGTACCTGGGCGGTGCTCGTGCCGCGGAGTTGTTTCACGCCCTCGTTGATGAGGTTGAAGCCGTGGACGTACGCCTCGCTGAGGCCGCCGCCCCCCGTGTTGATGGGCAGGCGGCCACCGCTCTCCAGTGCGCCGCCCTCCGTGAAGGCGCCGCCCTCGCCGCGGTCGCAGAAGCCGTAGCCCTCGAGGGAGAGCGGGATGAGGGGGGTGAACGCATCGTAGATCTGGGCGACGTCCACGTCCTGGGGGCCGAAGTCCGCCTGTTTCCACAGGTGTCGGGCGGCGGTCCAGGCAGGGCCGGAGAGCGGGTCGTCGTTCCAGTAGTTGACCATGCCGTGGTGCTGGGCGGGCAGGCCCTGCGCGACGGAGTGGACGTACACGGGCCGCTGCCGGCAGTCGCGGGCCCGCTCGGCCGAGACGATCACGCAGGCCAGCGCGCCGTCCGTCTCCAGGCAGTTGTCGAAGAGGCAGAGCGGCTCGCTGATCCAGCGCGAGGTCATGTACATGTCGCGGGTCAGCGGGCGTTCGTACATCACCGCGGCCGGGTTCTGGTTGGCGCGGTTGCGGCAGGCGAGGGCGACGTTGAAGAGGTGGTCGCGGGTCGTGCCGTACTCGTGCATGTGGCGGCGGGCCAGCATGGCGATCTCGTCGGCGGGTCTGAGCAGCCCGAAGGGCCGCGTCCACTGGCCCGGCGTGGGGAGCTGGACGGTGGTGTTCTTCCAGGGGCGCGGTCCGCTGCCGCGTTTGCGCGAGCGCCAGGCGACGCCGACGCCGGCCTGGCCGGTGGCGATGGCGGCGGCGAGGTGCGCGACGGTGGCGCAGGAACCGCCGCCGCCGTAGCCGACCTTGCTGAAGAAGGTCACGTCGCCCGCCCCGATGGCCTTGGCGACCTCGACCTCGTCGGTCTCCTCCATCGTGTACGAGGCGAAGGCGTCGACCTCGGACGGGTCGAGGCCCGCGTCGCCGAGGGCGGCGACGATGGCGCGGCAGGCCAACTCCCGCTCGCTCTGCGGCAGTCGTCTGGCGAACGGGGTCTGGCCGATCCCGACTATCGCGGTAGCGTCCTTGAGTGAAGCCATGGGCAGCGGCACCTCCGGATTGCGGTCCCTGTCTCGGTCCCTGTTGCGGTCCGACGCCATGCCGCAGGCGCGTCCGGCCTGCTGACAGGGCGTCAGGCTACCGCTAATCTGACGGACAGTCAGCTACACGTCGGGAGGGGCTTGCGATGCGCGGCGACCTGGAGTGGGGCAGCATCCCGGGACTGGTACGCGCGGCCGCCGAACGGTACGGCCCGCGCGAGGCGGTCGTCGAGGGCCGCACCCGCATCTCGTACGGGGAGTTGGGCGAGCGCGTGGAGCGGGCCGCGGCCGCCTGCATGGCGAACGGCGTCGAGCCCGGCGACCGCGTGGCCGTCTGGGCGCCGAACACCCTCGACTGGATCGTCTCCGCGCTCGGCGCCGTCACGGCGGGCGCGGTCCTCGTCCCCCTCAACACCCGCTTCAAGGGCGCGGAGGCGGCGTACGTCGTGGCCCGCAGCCGCGCGAAACTCCTCTTCGTCACGGGCACGTTCCTCGGTACCTCCTACGTCGCCTCGCTGCGGCGCGCGGCGGCCGAGGGCGCCGGAGGCGGTCCGCTGCCCGGCCTGCCGCACCTGGAGCAGGTGGTCGTGCTCGCCGACGACGCACCGCAGTCCTTTCGCACCTGGAAGGACTTCCTGGCGAGCGGCGACGCGGTGTCCGGTGCGGCGGTCCGCGCCCGCGCGGAGTCGGTCGAGGGATCCGCTCCCTCGGACATCATCTTCACCTCCGGCACGACGGGCCGCCCCAAGGGCGCCGTCATCACCCACGCCCAGACCCTGCGCTGCTACGAGGTGTGGAGCGACCTGGCCGGGCTGCGCGAGGGCGACCGCTACCTGATCGTGAACCCGTTCTTCCACACCTTCGGCTACAAGGCGGGGATCATCGCGTGCCTGATGCGGGGCGCGACGATGGTCCCGCAGCCGGTCTTCAACGTCGACACGGTCCTCGCCAACGTCGCCGCCGAACGCATCTCGGTCCTGCCGGGCCCGCCCACCCTGCACCAGTCGCTCCTCGACCACCCGGCCCGCGACCAGCACGACCTGTCCGCGCTGCGACTCGTGGTGACCGGCGCCGCGGTGGTGCCGCTGCGCTTGGTGGAACGCTTGCGGGCCGAGCTGCGGATCGCCACCGTCCTGACGGCGTACGGCCTCTCCGAGGCGAGTGGCATCGTCACGATGTGCCGGCGCGGCGACCCGGTGGAGGTCGTCGCGGCGACGTCGGGCCGCGCCATCCCCGGCACGGAGGTGCGGGTGGTGTCGCCCGCGGGGGAGCCGCTGGCGCCCGGCCACCCGGGCGAGGTCCTCGTCCGCGGCCACAACGTCATGCGGGGCTACTTCGAGGACCTGGCGGGTACGGAGCAGTGCCTGACGCCGGACGGCTGGCTGCGCACGGGCGACGTGGGCGTCCTCGACACGGACGGCAACCTCCGCATCACGGACCGCATCAAGGACATGTTCATCGTCGGCGGTTTCAACGCCTATCCCGCCGAGATCGAGCAACTCCTCGGCGTGCACCCCGACGTGGCGGACGTGGCGGTCGTCGGGGTGCCCGATGCGCGGCTCGGCGAGGTCGGCAAGGCGTACGTGGTGCGGCGCCCGGGGGCGGTGGTGACGGCGGACGACCTGATCGCGTGGGCGCGCCGCGAGATGGCGAACTACAAGGTGCCGAGGACGGTCGAGTTCGTGGCCGGGCTGCCGCGGAACGCGAGCGGCAAGGTGGTGAAGGGGGAGCTGCGGGGGCGTCCTACTGGCCCGCGGCGGTGAGGGCGGCCCGCTCCGCCGCGCTGCACTCCACGCAGAACTCGTTGCCCTCCGGGTCGGCGAGGACGACCCAGCCGCGGCCGTTCGGCCGTCGCCGGTCGTCGTCGACCGTGGCGCCGAGCGCCAGGAGCCGCTCGACCTCCTCGTCGCGGGTACGGTCCTGCGGCTGGAGGTCGACGTGCAGCCGGTTCCTGACGGTCTTGGCGTTCGGCACGGTCACGAAGAGCAGTGTGATGCCGTCCGCCTCCACGGAGGCCTCCGGATCACCGGGGAAGTCGTCGTCGGCGAGCTTGCCGCCGAGGACTTCGGCCCAGAAGGCGGCCTGGCGGTAGGCGTCGTGGGCGTTGAAGGTGAGGTGGCGCACGAGAGAGCTCATGGGAGGCACTGTCCGCTGCGCGGGTGGAACGTGTCCACAGGGTTTCGCCCCGCCCGGGGCGCCCCGTGGCGGGCCACAGGCTCTCAGTGGCCGGCGGGTGGTTCGAAGCAGCCGGTCTCCATGAAGCGCCCGTTCGTCGTGACCTCGTAGTTGGTCTTCTGGACGAAGGCGGTGACGCAGGCGTCGTCCCCTACGTAGAGACCGATCAACGCCCCCTCGGGCCTGACGTATTCGCCGTTCTCGTACCGGGAGTCCATCTCGCGCACGTCGAGTTCACCGCCGAGCAGCTCGCCCCGGCCGGTCGTCTTCCGCTCCTCGTACCCGAGCTTGCCGGTGAGCTCGGCGCGCACGCTCTCCGGGTCCCAGGTCTTCCGCCGCCAGAGCCGCTTGAGGACGGGCTCCATACGGGCGGCCTCGGTCCGCGCTTCCCGCTCTCCCGCCGGGGACATCTCGCCGGGGTGGCGGTAGGCGTTGTTCTCCCGGTAGTGGGGCGCGCCGTCGCCGGCTCCGGGCTCCACGTAGGGGGAGGCGCCGGGGGAGTCGGGTCCGGACGTGGGGGCTGTTGCCTTGGTGGACGGGGCGGGCGGGGCAGGTACGTCGGCGGGCGGACCGGCGGCGGAGCCGGGGCGCTGCCCCTCGTCACCGCATCCGGTGAGGAGGAGCGCGGCACCGAGGAGGAGCGCGGAGGCGGCGGCGCGGCGTCTTCGGTACGTCATCGGTGAAGTGGCCATGCACATGACTCTGCCACGAGCGGGCGGCGCCTCGGCGACGGGCAGGTGGGTGGCTCTGCGACGGGCAGGCGGGCGACTCGGCGACAGTCAGGTGAGCGACTCTGCGACGATTGTCCGATGCACGCCGAGTCTTCCGCCCCCCGCTCCCGGCCCCGGATCCTCTTCGTCACGGACCTCGCCTACCGGGCGAAGGGCCGCCGCTACTGCGACGAGGACATCTACCTCACCGCCCGGCTCCGCGAGGACTTCGACGTGGCCCTGTGCCACCCGCTGGACGCCGCGCCGCTGATGGAGACCGGCGCGTTCGACACGGTGATGGTCCGCAACAGCGGCCCGGTCCTCAACTACCAGGATCAGTGGGACGACTTCACGGGCCGGGCGGCCCGGAACGGCGTGCGGGTCTTCAACCAGCTCACCGGCAGGGCGGACATGGTGGGCAAGCAGTACCTGCTGGACCTGACGGCGGCGGGCTACCCGGTGATCCCCACGGTCGACGATCCCGGGGAGGTGGACCGCCTCCCGGCCACGGACACGTACGTGGTCAAGCCGAAGGCGGGCGCGGACTCGATAGGCCTGGAGTTCGTGACGGGAACGGAGCTGCCGGCCGTCGCCTCGTCCGGAGGCCTCCTGATCCAGCCGCGCGTCGACTTCACGTACGAGGTGTCGTTCTACTTCGTCGACCGCACCTTCCAGTACGCATTGCACGCACCGGACCCCGCCAAGCGCTGGCAGCTGGAGGATTACGCCGCCACCCCCGCCGACCTGGCTTTCGCCCAGCGCTTCGTCGACTGGAACACGATCGACCACGGCATCCAGCGCGTCGACGCCTGCCGTACCGCGACCGGCGAGCTCCTCCTGGTCGAACTGGAGGACCTCAACCCCTACCTGTCCCTCGACCTCCTGGACGAGGGCACACGGGACGCCTTCGTCGCGGCGGTCAAGGACTCGCTGTCGGCGCAACCGGCGTGCTGAGTAGAGCATTTGGCGCAGACGCCTTGGTGCAGCGCCCGGCCTTCCGTCCCACCCCGGCCGGGCTTAGCCTCGCAAGGGAGTAGAGACTGCGGCGCCGGGAAGACCAGGGCAGCGGCGGGCGGTCTCCGCTCCTGCAGTCCCCGGACCCCGGACGCACCGGTTCACCCTTTCCCGCCCACAAGGGAGTGGTGCCGACACGGGGACCGCCTCGGCGGCACGCCCCCAGAAACCGCAAGGCCCCGGTCCCGCGTCAGCGGACCGTGGACGGCCGGAGCTGTGCCACCGACGACATTCGCGGCTCCGACCTGTTGCCCTTCCGGCTTGTTCCAACCGGGGCGCACTCCCGCACGCCCCGAAGCCGCAAGGGCAAGTACGCGCCGACATCGTGGAGGGGAGCCCCGACGTCGGCGCGCGCAGGCGGCCGCCGCCGATACCGGCGCCCCACGCCTCGGCGGTGGCCGTCGACCAGCTCCGTACGCATGCGTTGTTTCCAGCGTTGTTTCCCATTGAACGACGCGGACGCCGCTTCGGGAAGACGTGCCGCGCGCCGGAATGCCGAACGGGGCCGAGCGATGCGCTCGGCCCCGTTCGCCGGTGGTGCTGGGTGGTCCGTCAGCCCCTCGGGGCTATCGGGGTGTGGCCGTCACCGAGCGGGGTGCTGGGCGTGTGGCTGTCCCGCGTGGTGACCGGCGTGTGGCTGTCGGCGAGTGCGGGGGCCGTGGCTCCGGCCGCGGTGGCCGCCGCGATGGCGGCGACGACGAGGAACTTCTTGGCGCGGGTCATTCCAACTCCTTGGGTGGGCGGACTTCCAACGCCACATGACCTGGTCGGTGGGGTGTGGCGCTTCGGCCTCTGCTGATGACTCATACCCAGACATGCGTCGGCCGCGGCGGCTCCCCCTCCGCGCCGCCGCGGCCGATCGTTCCCCCGTCGGGATGTGACGCTTGGATCAGCTCTTGGGCGGGGCCGGCGTGTGGCCCTCACCCTGAGTGGTCGCCGTGCCGTCCTTGGGCGGGGCGGGCGTGTGGCCCTCACCCTGAGTGGTTGCCGTGCCGTCCTTGGGCGGGGCGGGCGTGTGGCCCTCACCCATGGTGGTGACGGTGTTCTTGTTGATTTCGCTCATGTTCGGCAACTCCTAAGGAATTGGCGGGGCTTCTGGAATCGGTACGCCCGTTCGGCAACTCCCCCGAGGATCGCCGAACGGGCGTATTTGGGCCGCTTACCTTATCCGTAGGGCCCGAGCGACCCGTCTGCCCCCCGACGCGACGGATCGACTCCATGAGAGTGGCAGCTGCTCATAAACGTTCGATGAACGTGGCTGCGGCTGCGGCTGCGGTTCGGGTCAGGCGACAGCGGCCGGGTCGAGGAGGCCCCGGACCTGAGCCGCTTCCGGCGCGCCCGCTTCCTCGTGGATGACCAGCGCCTCGCGCCAGCAGGCCTTCGCGCGATCGGGCTGCCCCAGACCGACGAGGGACCTGCCCAGGAGAGTCAGTACGTTGGCCCGCATCCACTCGCCGCCGACACATCCGATGGCGAGCGCCTGCTCGGCGTGCTGCGCCGCCTGGGTCGCCTGGTGATGCGCGAGATGAACCTGCGCGATGCGGTAGTGCGTGGTCCCCTGCCACAGCCGCTGACGGTTCTCGGCGAAGATCTGCAAGGCGTCGGTCAGCTGGTCGAGGGCGTCCGCCCGGCGATTCGCGTCGCTGAGCGCGAGCCCCAGCGCGTACTTCGCGTTGGCCAGGCGGAAGGTGACCCCGAGGTCGCTGTAGACGGCGATCCCCTGGCGCGCCAGGTCGATCGACTTGGCGGTGCGTCCCATCGCGAGGAGGGCCCGCGACAGGTTGCACAGGGCGCTGGCTTCGCTGTGACGGTTCCCGTCGGCGCGGAAGACCTCGATCGCCTCGCGCAGGTGCGTCTCGCTCACGGCAGGCCGGTTGATGCAGTTGTTGATGATCCCCTGCTCGTTGAGAGCGTTCCCGGTCGTCCACGGGTCTTCGGACCGCGCGGCAAGAACGGCGGCGCGTTCCAGCTCGGCGGCGGCAGCGTCGAAGCGGCCCACCTTGTTGAGGACCTGGGCCAGGGTGACCCGCGCCCGCCCCTCGGCGAGCTCGTCCTGCTCCAGGGAGGCGGACGCGCAGGCGGCGCGCGTCGCCGTCTCGTACCGGTGTGAGATCGCCCCGGACTCCGCGAGGTCCTTCGCCGCCAGGAGCAGGTCCACCGCGCGTCGCAAGCCCCATCGGCCGAGCGACTGCTGGACGCACGCCAGGATGCAGGAGGCTTCGGCGTGCAGCCAGTCGAAGGCCGTGGTGCCGTCCGTGAAGTCCAGGCCGACCCGCTCCGTCACCTCCAGGTGGTCCACCGTCCGGTCACCGGGCCGTTCGATCGCGTAGACCCGGGCCGCCGAGGCCAGATAGAAGTCGAGCAGGCGCGACATCGCCGCGTCACGCTCGCTCGGTGGCTGCTCGTCGCGTTCGGCGCACGCACGCGCGTAGAGGCGTACGAGGTCGTGGTAGCGGTAGCGGCCCGGGGCCGCCGATTCGACGAGGGACGTGTCGACCAGGGACTCCAGGAGGTCCTCGGTCTCCTCCAGGGAGAGGTCCAGGACGGCCGCGGCGGCCGCGAGGGAGAGGTCGGGGCCGTCCGCGAGGCCCAGGAGGCGGAAGGCGCGCGCCTGGGCCGGCTCCAGCTGGCCGTAGCCCAGTTCGAAGGTCGCCTTGACCGCGAGGTCACCCGCCTGCAACTCGTCCAGACGGCGCCGCTCGTCCGCCAGCTTCGCGGCGAGCGTGGAGACCGTCCAGGTGCGGCGCGCCGCCAGGCGGGACGCCGCGATCCGGATGGCGAGCGGCAGGAACCCGCACGCGGCCACCACGTCGAGGGCCGCCTCACGCTCCGACGTGACCCGCTCCTCGCCCACGATGCGGGTGAAGAGCAGGAGCGCCTCCTCGGGCGACATCACGTCCAGGTCCACCAGGTGAGCGCCCGCGAGGTCGACCATGCGCACCCGGCTCGTGACGAGGGCAGCGCAGCCTTCCATGCCCGGAAGGAGCGGCCTGACCTGCGCCGCGTCGCGGGCGTTGTCCAGGAGGACGAGGATGCGGCGGCCGTCGAGGACCGAGCGGTACAGGGCCGCCCGCTCCTCCAGGGAGTCCGGGATCGCCGAATCGGCCGTGCCGAGCGCGCGCAGGAACGCGCCGAGGACCGTCTCCGGCTCCGCCGCCCGCGCGCCCGCGCCCTGGAGGTCCACGTACAGCTGGCCGTCCGGGAAGTGGGAGCGGGCCGCGTGGGCGACGTGGACGGCGAGCGTCGTCTTGCCCACGCCGCCGATGCCCGCGAGCGCCGAGACCGCCATCACCCGGCCCTCGGCCGAGGAGAGGATGTCGCTCAGCTCGTCCACGAAGGAGCCGCGTCCGGTGAAGTCGGGGACCGTCGCGGGGAGCTGCGCCGGGCGTACCACGGTCGCCGCCGGTTCCTGGACGGGCGCGGAGGGCTCGGCGAGGCCCGGGTCGGCCTGGAGGATGCGCTGCTGGAGCTCCTTCAGGCCCGGCCTCGGGTCGACGCCCAGCTCGTCCGCGAGGAGGCGCCGCGTGTCCGCGTACACGGCCAGGGCCTCCGCCTGGCGGCCACTGCGGTACAGGGCGAGCATCAGCAGTTCGCGCAGCCGCTCCCGCAGCGGGTGCGCGGCCGTCAGGGCGGTCAGCTCCGAGACCGCCTCCGCGTGGCAGCCCTGTTCCAGATCCATGTCCAGACGGGTCTCGACGAGCTGCAGTCGCCATTCGTCGAGGCGGGTGCGCTGGGTGTCGGCGTACGGCCCCGGGACGTTGGCCAGGGGCTCGCCGTCCCACAGGCTCAGCGCCTGGTTCACCAGGGTGCGCGCCTGGCACAGGTCACCGGTGCCGCGGGCCTTCTCCGCCGCCGCCCAGAGGTCTTCCGCGACGGCCAGGTCCAGGGCGCCGTCCGCCACTTGGACCGCGTAGCCCCCGGCCTCGCTGACGAGGACGCCCGGGGGCAGCACCTTGCGGAGCCGGGACGCGTACGTACGTACCGCTGCCAGTGCCTGCGACGGGGGCTCCTCGCCCCAGAGGGCGTCGATCAGCTCCGAGGCCGTGGCCGTGCGGCCGTCCCTCAGCAGCAGGGCCGCGAGGAGCGCCCTCTGTTGCGGGGATCCGGTGTTGAGCTGTTGCGAGCCGTGCCACGCGCGCACCGGTCCGAGCACGCTGAAGCGCGACGCCGGGGCCTCGGGGGCGTACCCCTCGGTCCATTCCCCGGGGGTGTCCCCCGAGGCCGGACGCCGCTGCTCCGGTACTCGCGGTACATCGACCATCGCTCCCCCTGCCGCCCTGCTGTTCCCAATCCTGCCGGTCGCGGGTCTGCCCGCCCGCGGTGGTGCTCCGTACACCCTGCTCGGTTCGTGCTCCCCGCCAGTTTGCCTTGTTGATGGCGGATGCGTCAGCCGTGCGAGACGGCTCTCACAGGGTCCACTCACGACATTCCGGATCGCTTTCCCGCCACGGGAGGCGGCCGGGTGGCCGAGGGGCGTCGGCCGGGTGGCGCCGGGGTCACGCACGGCGCCCGCGTACGACTAGCTGACGGGTCGTCAGATCGGCGCTACCGTGGGCCGTATGGAGACCATGGAGAGCCCGGAGACCTTCCCGAAGATCATCTCGGTGGACGACCACACGGTCGAACCCCCGCACGTCTGGCGGGACCGGCTCCCGTCGAAGTACCGGGACCGCGGTCCCCGGATCGTCCGCGCACCCCTGAGGGAAATGTCCTTCCTCGGCGGCAAGTTCGCGCCCGTAATGGGCGAGAAGGGGGAGGAAGGACCCATCGGGGACTGGTGGATCTACGAGGACCTGCACCGCCCGCTCACCCGCCTCGACACCGCCGTCGGCTACGACAGGGACGAGATCAAGCTGGAGGTCATCACCTACGAGCAGATGCGGCCCGGCTCCTTCAGCGTCCCCGACCGCCTCGCCGACATGGACGTCAACCACGTCCAGTCCGCCCTCTGCTTCCCCACCTTCCCGCGCTTCTGCGGCCAGACGTTCACCGAGGCCAAGGACCGGGAGCTCGGGCTCCTCGCCGTCCGTGCGTACAACGACTGGATGGTCGAGGAATGGTGCGGGCCCGAGGCCCACGGCCGCCTCATACCCCTCACCCTCATCCCCCTCTGGGACGCCGGACTCGCCGCCGCGGAGGTGCGGCGCAACGCCGCTCGCGGGGTACGCGCGGTCGCCTTCTCCGAGATCCCCCCGCACCTCGGCCTGCCCTCCATCCACACCGACGAGTGGGACCCCTTCCTGCGCGCCTGCGACGAGACCGGCACGGTCGTCGCCATGCACATCGGCTCGTCCAGCAGGATGCCGTCGACGTCCGCGGACGCGCCGCCGGCCGTCGGCTCCACGATCACCTTCGCCAACTGCTGCTTCTCGATGGTCGACTGGCTGATGAGCGGCAAGTTCGAACGCTTCCCCAACCTGCGGATCATGTACGCGGAGGGGCAGATCGGATGGATCCCGTACATCCTCGAACGGGCGGACGTCGTCTGGGAGGAGAACCGGGGCTGGGGCGGGGTCGCGGACAAGGTCACGCGCCCGCCGTCCGAGCTCTTCACCGAGCACGTCTACGGCTGCTTCTTCGACGACGCGTTCGGCCTGCGGAACCTCGACTCCATCGGTGTCGGAAACGTCCTGTACGAGACGGACTACCCCCACTCCGACTCGACCTGGCCGAAGTCGCGCCAGGTGGGCGAGGACCAGATGGGCCACCTGGCGCCGGACGTCGTGGACCGCATCGTGCGCCGCAACGCGATTGACCTGCTCGGTCTGAGCGCGGAGGGGTTGTGGCCCGGCCCCTAGCGGGGGCGCTGCGCTGTGCTTGGCGTGGGCTCGTACGCCCCTGCGGGTGCGGACAGGACCACCGCTTCGCGGCGGATGCATCCCACCCACCCGTTTGCCCCGCAGCGCACGGCGGAGGTAGGGGCGGGGGCGTGTGCCCCGCAACGTACGGCAGGATCGGGCAGCCCCCACCGGGCCGCGGTCGCACGCGCGCCGGAGGGGACGTGGGGGTATGTGCGAACGGAGCACCGAGCATCCTGTAGCGCCATTGTTCGTGCAGCGTGACGCAGGGATAGCGAGTACGCACATACCCCCGCGGCCCCGCCCCACAGACGAGCAACAGGCGCACCGCCCCCGCCCAAGCGCAGCCGCACGCCCCGACAGGTCAACCACAGGAGTGGGACCCCATGCTCGTTCACGGAATGCAGCTCCCCGTCCAGTCCCAGAGCGCGCTCTACGCCGAGTCGTGGGAGCCCACCGCCACCCCCGACGACCTCGCGGAAATCGCCCGCACAGCCGACCGCACCGGCTTCGCCTACATCGCGAGCTGCGACCACGTCGCCATCCCCCGCCGCCTCGCGGACGCGATGAGCACCACCTGGTACGACCCCGTAGCCACCCTCGCCTACCTCGCGGCCGTCACCGAGAACGTCCGCCTGATGAGCCACGTCGCCATCGTCGGCCTGCGCCACCCCCTCCTCACCGCCAAGCAGTACGCGACCCTGGACCGGCTCAGCGGCGGCCGACTGATCCTCGGGGTCGGCGCCGGACACGTACGGGCGGAGTTCGAGGCGCTCGGCGTGGACTTCGAGCGGCGGGGCCCGCTCCTCGACGAGAGCATCGACGCGCTGAAGGCGGCACTCGGCCCGGACGAGTACCCCGAGCACCACGGTGAGCGGTACGACTTCGCGGGCCTCGGCCAGCAGCCCCGCCCCGCCCAGCCGCACGTACCCATCTGGGTCGGCGGCTCCTCGCCCGCCGCCGTGCGCCGCGCCGCGACCCGGGCCGACGGCTGGCTGCCGCAGGGCGACCCGAGGGACAAGCTGCCCGCGCAGATCACGAAGCTCAGGCGGCTGCGGGAGGAGGCGGGGATCGAGGAGCCGATCACGGTGGGCGCGATCACGGAGGCGCTCTACGTGGGCGAGCCCGGCCGGCCCGTGGGCCGCCGCACGCTCACCGGCAAGCCCGAGGCGATCGCCGAGTCCCTGCGGGAGTACGCGTCGATGGGCGTCGACCAGATCCAGGTGCGGTTCCGCAGCCGGAGCCGCACGGAACTCACGGACCAGATGGCCGCGTTCGCCGCGGACGTGGCCCCGCACCTCAACGACTGACAGGACGCCCGACAAGGCAGGCAAGACAGAACCAACGGAACCAACGGAACCCAACGGAACCCAACGGAACCAACGGAACCGACAAAAAGCAGAGGAGCGCACCCCATGGGCAAGCTGGACGACCGCGTCGTCATCGTCACCGGCGCCGCACGCGGGCAGGGCGAACAGGAGGCGCGCCTCTTCGTGGAGGAGGGAGCCCGCGTCGTCGTCGCCGACGTGCTCGACGAGCAGGGCGAGGCGCTCGCCGAGGAGCTGGGAGAGGAGTCCGCGAGATACGTCCACCTGGACGTGGGCGACGAGTCAGGCTGGCAGCGCGCCGTCGCCACCGCCAAGGACGCCTTCGGGAAGATCGACGGGCTCGTCAACAACGCGGGCATCCTGCGGTTCAACGAGCTGGTCAGCACCCCGCTTGAGGAGTTCCAGCAGATCATCCAGGTCAACCAGATCGGCTGCTTCCTCGGCATCCGCACCGTCGCCCCGGAGATCGGCGCCGCGGGCGGCGGCACGATCGTGAACACCGCGTCCTACACGGCCCTCACGGGCATGGCGTACGTCGGCGCGTACGCCGCGACCAAGCACGCCATCCTCGGACTCACCCGGGTCGCCGCCCTGGAGCTGGCCGGCCGCAACATCCGGGTGAACGCCGTGTGCCCGGGGGCGGTCGACACCCCCATGACCAACCCCGCGCAGCTCGACCCGGACGCGGACCCCGTGGCGGCCGGGGAGGCGGTGGCGGAGCTGTACAAGAAGCTGGTGCCGCTGGGGCGGATCGGGCGGCCCCAGGAGGTCGCGGCCCTGGCGCTCTTCCTCACCGGGGAGGACTCGGCGTACATCACCGGACAACCGTTCGTCATCGACGGCGGGTGGCTGGCGGGGGTGAGCATCGTCTGACCGACCGGCAGGGCAGGCCCGCGCCTGACGTTGTGTCAGGTATTGACGCTCCCGCGCGCCGGTGGAACAGTCGACGCATCGCAATCTGACGGGGCGTCAGAAACCGTCGGAACTTCACGAGGACGGTGAACCTCCTTGGAATTCGGACTCTTTGTACAGGGATACGTGCCCGCCAAGCGGGCCAAGGCCGACCCCGAAGCGGAGCACAAGGCGCTCATCGAGGAGACCGAGTACGTCATTCAGGCGGACAAGTCCGGCTTCAAGTACGCCTGGGCGTCCGAGCACCACTTCCTGGAGGAGTACTCCCACCTCTCCGCCAACGACGTCTACCTCGGATACCTCGCGCACGCGACCGACCGCATCCACCTGGGCTCGGGCATCTTCAACCCGCTCGCCCCCGTCAATCACCCGGTGAAGGTCGCCGAGAAGGTCGCCATGCTCGACCACCTCTCCGAGGGGCGGTTCGAGTTCGGGACGGGGCGCGGCGCCGGTTCGCACGAGATCCTCGGCTTCATGCCGGGCATCACCGACATGAACCACACCAAGGAGATATGGGAAGAGACCATCTCCGAGTTCCCCAAGATGTGGCTGCAGGACGAGTACGTCGGCTTCCAGGGCAAGCACTGGTCGCTGCCGCCGCGCAAGATCCTGCCCAAGCCGTACGGGAAGTCGCACCCGGCCATGTGGTACGCCGCCGGGTCCCCCTCCTCGTACGCGATGGCAGGCAAGAAGGGGCTCGGCGTCCTCGGCTTCAGCGTGCAGAAGGTCTCCGACATGGAGTGGGTCGTCGAGTCGTACAAGACGGCTGTCAAGGAGGCGGAGGCGATCGGCGACTTCGTCAACGACAACGTCATGGTGACGTCGACGGCGATCTGCGCTCAGACGCACAAGAAGGCGGTCGAGATCGCGGTCGGCGGCGGCCTCAACTACCTTCAGTCGCTGCTCTTCCGCTACCACGACACGTTCCCGCGGCCCGAGGGCATTCCCCAGTGGCCCGAGCTGCTCCCCGAGTACAGCGAGGAGATCATCGAGCTGCTCATCGCCGAGGAGCTGATGATCTGCGGTGACCCGGACGAGGTGCTCACCCAGTGCAAGCGGTGGGAGCAGGCCGGGGCGGACCAGCTCAGCTTCGGGCTGCCGATCGGGATCTCGCCGGAGGACACGTTGAACACGATCAAGCTGATCGGGGAGCACGTGATTCCCAAGATCGATACGGATCCGGTGCACCGGACTACGCGGTTCCGTCGCGCGTCGGGGGCGTAGGCCCTCCATTGGACCGGCCCCGGCTTCCCCTCCCGGACGGAGGCCGGGGTCCTCCCGGACGGGGGCGGGGGAGTGGTTGACGTCGCGGGGCTCTGCCCCGGACCCCGTTGTCGCCCTTCGGGCTCGTCCTCAAACGCCGGACGGGCTGAAATTCCCGCCCGACCGGCTGGAAGACCTGTCCTCAAACGCCGGACGGGCTGAAAGATCCGCCTGCCCGCCTGGAAGATCCGCCTGCCCGGCTGGAAGGTCCGCCTGCCCGGCTGGAAGATTCGCCCGTCCTGCTCGAACGCCTGCCCGGCGGACGGGAATTCACCCTCCGAGGCCAAATCCCCCTCCGAGAGGAGAGCTCCTTCTCATGCTCGATCACCTCATCAAGGGCGCGACCGTCGTCGACGGGACCGGTGCGCCCGCCTACGTCGCCGACGTCGGCATCCGTGACGGGCGTATCGCCGTCATCGCCGAACCGGGCACCGTCACCGAGTCGGCGCGGGGCGAGGAAGACGCTCGGGGGCGGGTGCTCGCGCCCGGGTTCGTCGATCCGCATACGCACTACGACGCGCAGCTCTTCTGGGATCCGTACGCGACGCCGTCCCTCAATCACGGGGTGACGACCGTCGCCGGTGGCAACTGCGGGTTCACGCTCGCGCCGCTGCATCCGGAGCGGCCCGGCGACGCCGACTACACGCGGCGGATGATGTCGAAGGTCGAGGGGATGTCGCTGGTCGCGCTGGAGGAGGGGGCGCCCTGGACGTGGAGTTCGTTCGGGGAGTATCTGGACGCGCTCGACGGACGCATCGCCGTCAACGCGGGGTTCATGGTGGGGCACTGCGCGCTGCGCCGGTACGTGATGGGCGCGGACGCGGTCGGCGGGCAACCGTCGCCCGAGCAGATGGACGAGATGCTGCGGCTCTTCCACGAGGCCATGGACGCGGGCGCGTGGGGTCTGTCGACCACGCAGTCCTCCTCCCACTCCGACGGCGACGGGCAGCCCGTGGCGTCCCGGCACGCGAAGCCCGCCGAGCTGCTCGCGCTCAGCCGTGCCGTCGCCGAACACGAGGGGACGCAGCTCGAAGCGATCGTCGCGGGGTGCCTCGATCAGTTCAGCGATGACGAGATCGATTTGTTCGTGGAGATGAGCGCGGTCGCCGGGCGGCCCCTCAACTGGAACGTACTGACCATCGACGCCGCCGTCCCCGAGCGCGTGCCGCGCCAGCTCGTGCCCAGTGAGCGCGCCCGCAAGGCGGGCGGCCGTGTCGTCGCGCTGACCATGCCGATCCTCACGCCCATGAACATGTCGCTCGGCACGTTCTGCGCCCTCAACCTCATACCGGGCTGGGGAGACGTACTGGGTCTGCCCGTGCCCGAGCGGATCGAGAAGTTGCGCGATCCCGACGTCCGCGCCGAGCTGCTGCGGCACGCCAACAGCAAGGAGGCGGGCGTCTTCCGGCGCCTCGCCCGCTTCGACCGGTACGTCATCGGAGACACGTACTCCGAGGCGAACGAGGGGCTCACCGGGCGGGTGGTCGGCGACATCGCGGCCGAGCGCGGCCAGGAGCCGTTCCAGTGCCTGACGGAGATCTGCGCGGCCGACGAGCTGCGTACCGTGCTGTGGCCGATGCCCACCGACAACGACCCGGACTCCTGGGCCCTGCGCGCCGAGACCTGGCAGCACGAGGACGTCATGCTGGGCGGCTCGGACGCCGGCGCGCATCTGGACCGCATGTGCGGCGCCCCGTACACGACCCGCTTCATCGGTGACTGTCTGCGGGGGCGGAAGCTGGTCGGGCTCGAACAGGCCGTGAAAATGCTGACCGATGACCCGGCGCGGCTCTTCGGGCTGCGCGAGCGCGGGCGGATCGTCGAGGGCTTCCACGCCGACCTGGTGCTTTTCGATCCCGAGCGGATCGACGCGGGCAAGGCGACCCTCGTGCACGACCTGCCCGGCGACAGCCCGCGCCTGGACTCCAGGGCGATCGGCGTCAACGCGGTCTGGGTCAACGGCGTCGAGGTGATCCGGGAGGACGCGGTGACGGGCGCCGTGCCGGGGAAGGTGCTGCGCTCCGGGCGCGACACCATGACGGTGAGCACCAAGTGAGCCGGTCCCGGCGGCCGGGACGTCTCTTCATCGGCGGCGAGTGGACCGTGCCCGACGGCGGGCACTACGAGGTCGTGAACCCGGCCACCGAAGACGTCGTCGGGCTCGCGCCCGAGGCGAGCGGCGAGCAGGTCCGCGCGGCGGCGACCGCGGCCCGCGAGGCCTTCGCGAGCTGGTCGCGCACGCGGCCGGAAGAGCGGGCGGCGCTCCTCGACCGCGCGGCGGCCGTCCTGCGCAGGGACTTCGACGCGCACGCCGAGCTGGCCCGCGCCGAGAGCGGCGCGACGACCGGCACGGCGCGCGGCATGCAGGTGGCGGTGGCGGTGGCCCGCTTCCAGCGGTACGCGAAGGGGGCCATGGAGCCGGTCGAGGAGGCGCTGCCCCCGCAGATCAACGAGGCCGGACCGATGGGGAAGGCGGGCGTCATGGGGGCGCTCGCCGTCCGCCAGCCGGTCGGCGTCGTCACCTGCATCACCTCCTACAACAACCCCTGGGCCAACCCCGCGGGCAAGGTGGCGCCCGCCCTCGCCGCGGGCAACACGGTCGTCGTGAAGCCCGCCCCGCAGGACCCGCTGTCCGTCTTCGGCATGGCGGCGGCCCTTCAGGAGGCGGGGGTTCCGCCCGGCGTCGTGAACGTCGTCTCCGGGACGGACGTCACCGTGGGCGAGGCAGCCGTCGCCTCTCCCGACGTCGACATGGTGAGCTTCACCGGGTCGACGGCGGTCGGGCAGCGCATCGGCGAGGTGTGCGGGCGCGACATGAAGCGGCAGCTGATGGAGCTGGGCGGCAAGGGCGCGGCGATCGTCTTCGACGACGTGGGCGAGGAGGGGCTTGCCTCGGCGGTGGCGGGCATCGGCACGACGTTCTCCTTCTACAGCGGCCAGATCTGTACGGCGCCGACTCGCGTCATCGCCCAACGGGGCGTGTACGAGCGGCTGGTGGAGCGGCTCGCGGCATACATCGGGCATCTCCGGGTGGGTGATCCGGCGGCGGAGGGCACCGTCGTGGGGCCGGTGATCTCGGCGGCCCACCGTGACCGTGTCGAGGCCTATGTCGACCTCGGCCGCAAGGAGGGCGCGCGCCTCGTCGCGGGCGGCGAGCGGCCCGCGCTCGCCAAGGGCTTCTACGTCGCACCGACCCTCCTCGCCGACTGCACGCACGACATGCGGGTGGTCCGTGAGGAGATCTTCGGGCCGGTCGTGGCCGTCGTCCCCTTCGACGCGGACAGCCCCGAGGAGGCCGAGGAGACGGCGATCACCCTCGCCAACGACAGCGACTACGGCCTCATCGACTACGTCTGGTCGGGCGACGTCGCCCGCGGCTTCCGCGTGGCCCGCCGACTGCGCGCGGGCGGCGTCGGCGTGAACACGATCGGCCGGAACATGGAGGCCCCGTTCGGCGGCTTCAAGAAGAGCGGAGTGGGCCGCGACGTCGGCTCGTACGCCCTGCACGCGTACAGCGAACTCCAGTCGATCGTCTGGCCGGGGTGAGGCGGTGAGTCGGTGAGGCGGTGAGTCGGTCGAGACGGGTCTCCCCGCCTCGACCGACTCGTGCACGACCTACACGCGGCCCAGGAAGATCGGGTTCGTGAACGCCGTCAGGGCGCCGGGCAGCGGGGGTGTCGTCGCCGGGTGGCGGACCTCCGCCCTCGCGTACGCCGCGTACGACGCCGTCGTACGCCACTCCACCGTGCCCGCGCCCGCGTCCGGACCCGAGTCGGGCAGGGGCGCGCTCGTGTACAGGACGCCCTGGTCGGTGATGAAGCGGACCGTGCAGCCGGGGGCGCCCTTGACCTCAAGGCGGATGGTGACCGGGGTGTCGCGGTCGACGTCGAGGCGTTCGCCGATGCCCGCGTGGCGGCCCCGGCCGCCCGTCGCCGAGAACGCGAGCTCGACGGCCTTCGACTCGGCGACGTAGGAACGGCCGCGCCGCAGGCCGTCCTGGATGGCCTCGCGGGTCAGGTCGTCGGCGAGGACGACGGTCTGCGGGCCGCCGACGCGGTCGGGGTCGCGGTGCGCGTCGCTGTTGCCCATCGCCGGGATCCACGGCTTGCCGCCGCGTACGGAGGCGACGAGGGTGCTGTCCCAGTCGGCGAGGGCGATCTCGTCGTCCGGCGTGTACGCGCCGTTCCACGCCTCGATGACGTCCGCCTCGCCGAAGCCGAACTTCCAGTTGCAGCCGACGCAGGTGGCGTGCGGGTGGGCGGGGACGACCAGGCCGCCCGCTTCGCGGATCTTCCGCGCGTACCTGCCGAAGCGGTTGTCGCGGGCGCGGTAGCGCCAGTCGATGAACGTGCCGGGCTCCATGCCGAGGGCGACCACGTGGCCGTTGCGGGTCGTCACCTCCTCGCCGAGCATGATCAGGAGGTCGCCGCCCGCGTGCTCGGCCCAGTGGGCGTGCGCGGAGTGGGTGTTGTGCTCGGAGCTGTTGATGAAGTCGAGGCCCGCCGCGCGGGCGAGCGCGGCGATCTCGGCGAGGGTGCGCCTGCCGTCCGAGTACACGGAGTGCAGGTGGCAGTCGCCGCGGTACCAGGCGCGGCCGCGGCCCTTGGCGCGCTCGGGCGGGTAGGACGGCTCCGGGGTCCTGCCGGGCGCCCCGTAGGTGAGGGTGATCGTCACCTCGTAGGGGAGGCCCTCGGGGGCGACCGTGTACGGGCCGAGCGCGATGTGCCAGGTGCCCTCGCGGATGCGGCCCGGGAGGTAGCCGGGCGTCGCGTCGTCGGCACGGATGAAGAACTCCGTGCGGGCGCCGCCCGACCAGCCGCGGAACCCCTTGCCGCCGAGCTCCGTGCCGCGCTCGTCGAAGACGCCGATGTCGAGGGCGTTGCCCTGGGTGCCGGGCGGCACGGCCGGCTTCTGGTAGCTGTACGCGACGTGGAACTCGGCGACGCCGCCCGGGACTTCGACCGGCAGGTAGACGTAGTCGGGGGAGCCGGTGGGCAGCGTGCCGCGCACCGTTCTCGTCTCCTTGGTCCCCGGCGCACCGCCGCGCGCGGGACCGCGCCGCTCGGCGCCGTCGGCGAAGCTCACGCTGCCCAACGTAAGCGCGGCGGCGGCTCCCGTCACGAACAGTCCGCGCCGGTTCATTGCCCCGTGTTGCGGGTGGTCCTCGCACATACTGCGGCTCCCAGGGTGTGGGTGATGACGTGAGTGGTGCGTGCAACCCTGGTATTGAGCCGTGAACCGCGCGGCAAGGGAAGGCGGTTGGCGCGTTTACGCCCGGTTGACGGACGAGTCCTCGACCGCCCCCGCCGCGATCAGCGCCGCCTCCGTCTCCGGATGGGGCCCGGACGCGCCGTTCCGCGCCCACCACAGCGGCGTACTTCCCGTGCCGTGGTCCTCGCGGACGTTCGGGTCGGCGCCGTGGGCGAGGAGTTCGCGCACCGTCGCCACGTGGCCCCAGGCGGCGGCCCCGCACAGGGGGGTGCCGTCGGTGATGCCGCCGCTCTCGGTGTCTGGCCTGGCGCCCGCCCGGAGCAGCGCCCGCACCGTGGAGGCGGCGCCGTGCACCGACGCGGCGTACAGGGCCGTCGTGCCGTCGCGCACGGGCAGCTCCGGATCGATCCCGGAGCGCAGCACCCGGCGCACGGTCCACGTGTCACCGACCGCCGCCGCCCACACCAGGCGATGCGTGAGCTTCTTCTGTTTCCGTCTGTTCACCGGTGTCTCCATCTGTTCACATGCGCCAGGCTAATGAGCGCGCGGGCATGGACCAACCGGGTTTCCAGGGATAGGAAGAGGGGCCGGAACGACACGACACACCCGGACACGTTCGGAGGAACCGTGCGCATCTCCGCGACGCTCTACATGACCGACAGGACGATCACCCCGATACGTCTGGCCCAGGAACTGGAGCGGCGGGGCTTCGCCGGGCTCTACCTCCCCGAGCACACCCACATCCCGCTCCCGCGCGAAACCCCCTATCCGGGCGGCGACCTGCCGCCCGAGTGCGCCCGCATGCTCAGCCCGTTCATCGCCCTCGCCCAGGCCGCAGCCGTCACGGAGCGGATCGCGCTCGGCACGAACATCGCCCTCGTCGCGCAGCACGACCCCATCGACCTGGCCAAACAGATCGCGACCCTCGACCACCTCTGCGGCGGTCGCGTCACCCTCGGCATCGGCTACGGCTGGAACCGTGAGGAGGCCGAGGACCACGGCGTCCCGTGGCCGCGGCGCCGGGCGGTCGTGCGGGACCGGATGGCGGTCATGCGGGCGCTCTGGGCGGACCATCCCAAGCCCTACGAGGGCGAGTTCGGCAGCGTACGCGCCAGCGAGGTGCATCCGAAGCCGCGGCGGACACCCCGCGAACGGCTCGCCAAAGGGCCGCTGTACGGGCCGCGCACGCTGATCGGCGGGGCCGCGGGGCCGGGGCTCTTCGCGCACATCGCGGAGTACGCCGACGGCTGGATGCCGGTCGGCGGCAGCGGCCTGCGCGACGCGCTGCCCGTGCTGCGCTCGGCGTGGGCGGAGGCGGGGCGCGCGGCGGACGACCTGTATGTGGCGGTGACGGCCGTCGAGCCGGACGCGGGCAAGCTGGCGTACTACGCGGAGCTCGGCGTGGACGAGGTGATCGCGCAGCTGCCGCCGGGCGGGGACGCGGAGGTGTGCGCGGCGCTGGATGGGCTCGGGCGGTATGTGAGCCCAGGTGAGAGGGCTCAGGCATGAGTCCGGGCGGGGCAGGCGACAGGTGGGGGAGGGGGTCAGGCAGGGGGGAAGTATCTGTATGAGACAGGTGTTATCGCTCGTATGCTCGGAGACATGACGAACAGCGCGCAGCCCCCGGGGGCCGGACGACCCACCGCCAACGCCATGCGACGCGCGCTCAGGAGGGCCAGGGACGGTGTCGCGCTCGACGTGAGCGAGGCCGCCGTCCTGCTGCAGGCGCGGGGCGAGGACCTCGACGACCTGACGGCGTCCGCGGCCCGGGTGCGCGACGCGGGCCTCGAAGCGGCGGGCCGGCCCGGCGTCATCACGTACTCGAAGAGCGTGTTCATCCCGCTCACCCGGCTCTGCCGCGACAAGTGCCACTACTGCACCTTCGCGACCGTGCCCGGCAAGCTGCGCCGGGACGGCCACGGCATGTTCATGTCCCCCGACGAGGTCCTCGACATCGCGCGGCGCGGCGCCGAACTCGGCTGCAAGGAAGCCCTCATCACCCTCGGCGACAAGCCCGAGGACCGCTGGCCCGAGGCCCGCGAGTGGCTGGAGGCCGAGGGGTACGACGACACGATCGCGTACGTCCGCGCCATCTCCATCCGCATCCTGGAGGAGACGGGACTGCTCCCGCACCTCAACCCCGGCGTCGTGACCTGGACGGACTTCCAGCGGCTCAAGCCCGTCGCGCCCAGCATGGGCATGATGCTGGAGACGACGTCCGAGCGGCTCTGGTCGGAGCCCGGCATGCCGCACTACGGCTCGCCCGACAAGGAGCCCGCGGTCCGGCTGCGCGTCCTGGAGGACGCGGGCCGCTCCTCCGTGCCGTTCACCAGCGGGCTGCTCATCGGGATCGGCGAGACGTACGAGGAGCGGGCGGATTCGCTGTTCGCGCTGCGCCGCGTGGCGCGCTCGTACCACGGCATCCAGGAGCTGATCATCCAGAACTTCCGCGCCAAGCCGGACACGGCGATGCGCGGCATGCCCGACGCGGAGATCGACGACCTGGTCGCCACGATCGCCGTCGCCCGGCACATCATGGGCCCCTCGGGCAACATCCAGGCACCGCCGAACCTCATCGCGGGCGAGTACGAGCGGCTCATCGGCGCGGGCATCGACGACTGGGGCGGGGTCTCGCCGGTCACGATCGACCACGTCAACCCCGAGAAGCCGTGGCCCCAGGTCGAGGAGCTGGCCGAGCGCTCCGCGGGCGCGGGCTTCCGGCTCGCCGAACGGCTCTGCGTCTACCCGGAGTTCGTGCGGCGCGGCGAGCCCTGGCTCGACCCGCGCCTCCTGCCGCACCTGCGGGCGCTCGCCGACCCCGAGACCGGCCTCGCACGGCCCGACGCGCTGGTCGAGGGCCACCCGTGGCAGGAGCCCGACGAGGGGTACGTCGCCTCGTCGGGCCGTACCGACCTGCACCGCACCATCGACACGGACGGCCGCACCAGCGACCGGCGCGAGGACTTCGACGAGGTGTACGGCGACTGGGAGGCACTGCGCGAGCAGGCCGCGCCCGGCATGGTGCCCTCCCGCATCGACGGCGACGTACGGGCCGCGCTCAAGCAGGCCGCCGACGACCCGACGAAGCTCACCGACGACGAGGCGCTCGCCCTGCTGCACGCCGACGGGCCCGCCCTCGACGCGCTCTGCTCGGTCGCCGACGACATCCGCGAGAGCGTCAACGGCGACGACGTCACGTACATCGTCACCCGCAACATCAACTTCACCAACGTCTGCTACACCGGCTGCCGCTTCTGCGCCTTCGCGCAGCGCAGGACCGACGCCGACGCCTACACGCTCTCCCTGGACCAGGTCGCCGACCGGGCCGCACAGGCCTGGGACGTCGGCGCCGTCGAGGTCTGCATGCAGGGCGGCATCCATCCCGACCTGCCGGGCACCGCCTACTTCGACATCGCGCGCGCGGTGAAGGAGCGCGTGCCGGGCATGCACGTGCACGCCTTCTCGCCGATGGAGGTCGTCAACGGCGCGACGCGGACGGGGCTCTCGATCCGCGAGTGGCTGACCGCCGCCAAGGAGGCGGGGCTCGACTCGATCCCGGGGACGGCCGCCGAGATCCTCGACGACGAGGTGCGCTGGGTCCTCACCAAGGGCAAGCTGCCGACGGCCACGTGGAAGGAGGTCGTCTCGACCGCCCACGAGCTCGGCATCCGCTCCAGCTCCACGATGATGTACGGCCACGTGGACCAGCCCCGGCACTGGCTCGGCCACTTCCGCACCCTGGCCGCCATGCAGGAGTCGGCGCTCGCCAAGGGCGTCGAGGGCTTCACGGAGTTCGTGACGCTGCCCTTCATCCACACCAACGCGCCCGTCTACCTCGCGGGCATCGCCCGCCCCGGTCCCACCACACGCGACAACCGCGCGGTGACGGCCATGGCGCGGGTGCTGCTGCACCCGCTGATCCCCAACATCCAGACCAGTTGGGTGAAGCTCGGCCAGGAGGGCGCCGCCGAGATGCTCAGGTCCGGCGCGAACGACCTCGGCGGGACGCTGATGGAGGAGACCATCTCCCGCATGGCGGGCTCCAGTTACGGCTCGTACCGCTCGGTCGAGGACCTCGTCGCCATCGCGGACGCGGCGGGCCGCCCCGCGAAGCCGCGGACGACGCTGTACGGCGAGGTGCCCGAGGAGCGGCAGCGGGCGGCGGCGGCCTCGGACGGACACCTGCCGGAGCTGCTTCCGGTACTCGACTCGTAGAGGCCGGCGCGGGAACGAGGCGCCGAAACGGTCGACGGCGCCCGCGAGCGGGGCCACGAACACGATGTCGGCGAGGTGTGCGCATCGTGTCGCGGCCCCTTCACTCGCGGGCGCTCGCGGATACTGCGGGTTCTACCGGGTTCTACCGGGTTCTACCGGCTTCTAGCGGGTGTTGCTGGGTGCTGCCGGTGCTACGGGTGTCAGCCGGCCAGGCCGTCGCCGAACCGGACGCCCGCGGTGGCCGGGGCGTTGATCGCCGCCGGGCCGAAGGAGTCGATGCCCGTGACGGTCAGACCGCTCGCGGAGCCGCGCAGGTGCCAGACCGAACCGGTGTCGGCGACGGAGCCGTCCTCGTCGGGCGCGGCCACCGTCAGGTCGGCCTTGCCGTCCTTGTTGGGGTCGGAGAGCAGGACGTGGGCGCCGAACTTGTCGCCCTTCTCGGAGGCGCCGGGGACACCGTCCTTGGACTGGTCGAAGGCCTGCGATCCGGTGCCGGTCAGGCCGGTGCGGGAGCCCTTGAGCAGGACGACGCTGCCCGCGTCGGCGGTGGTCCCGATGTCCTCGCCGGGGACGCCGACGGCCACGTCCGCGAAGCCGTCGCCGTTCACGTCGCCCGCGCTGATGGAGGAGCCGAACTCGTCGCCCGCCTCACCGGTGCCGGGAACGCCCGCGGTGTCCTGGGTGATCTTCGTGGTGCGGTCCGAGAGGCCGGAGGCCGAGCCGTAGCGGACCAGGACCGTGCCCTTCTGGTACGGCATGTCCTCGAAGTTGGTGCCGATGTCGCGGGTGACGAAGTCGCCGTAGCCGTCGCCGTCGATGTCCGCGATCGCGCCGCCGAGGGAGGGCGCGAACTTCTGCGAGGTGGTGGCCACCCCGTCCTTGCCGCCCTTCCACAGCTGGCTCTTGTGGGCCATCTCCTCGAAGCCGTGGCTGCTGACGATGTCGTCGACGCCGTCGCCGGTCACGTCGCCCACGACGAAGTCACCGGGGCCGAACGTCTGGCTCGTGACGACCTGCTGGCTGCTCGCGGCCTTCCCGTCCTTCTTGAACGGGCCGTACGCGATGGTCATGCCCGCGTCGTCGTTGTCCATCGGGTCCTCGGGCGCCGGGTACTCGGCCGTGACCAGGTCCCGCTTGCCGTCGCCGTTGAAGTCACCGGCGGTGACGCGCGCGCCGTTCGAGGCCAGCTCCACGCTGCCCTCGCCGGTCAGGCCCTGGGCGGAGCCCCACAGGACGACGGCCTTCTTGCCGCCGTTGACGACGAGGTCGGTGTAGCCGTCGCCGTCGAGGTCGGCGGCGGCCGTCTGGTTGCCGAAGTGCCCGCCGTCGGACGCCGAGCCGGGTACGCCGGGCGTGGCGCGGCTGATGGTGACGGCGTGCGCCTTGTCCGGGCCGTTCGCCGAGCCGTACACGATCGAGACGCTGCCGGGCACGTTGTTGTCGTAGTTGCCGGGGGCCGATATGGCGAGGTCCGCGTACCCGTCGTGGTTGAAGTCGGTGACGGGGGCCTTCGGCGGGGTGGGCGCGGCCGAGGCGGAACCCGCGGTGGCGAGGGCGAGCGGTGCCGTGAGCGAGGCGACTGCCACGGCGGTGATGAGAGAGCGACGCACTGGTCCTCCAGAGAGATCGTGTCGTGTGGTCGTGCGGTCAGGTGGTCGTGGGGTGGTCAGCTGCCGAGCAGCAGACCGAACTTGGCGTCCTTCTCGGGATCGCCGAGCTTCGCCGGGGCGAGCGTGCCCGCGCCCGTGGTGGTCAGGCCGCCCGCGGAGCCGAAGAGGTTCCACAGGGCGCCCGAGTCGGTGTAGGTGCCGTCCTCGCCGGGGGCGGTGGCGGTCAGGTCGGCCTTGCCGTCCTTGTCGAGGTCGGTGAGGCGCACCTGGCGGCCGAAGTCGTCGCCCGTCTCGGAGACGCCGGGCACGCCGGCCGTGGACTGGCTGTAGGCCACGGCTCCCTTGCCCGTCATGCCGCCGTCGGCCTTGGACGCGCCCTTGAGCAGGACGACCTCGCCGGTGCCGGTGCTCGCGCCGAGGCTCTCGCCGGGGACGCCGACGGCGACCTCCGCCCTGCCGTCGCCGTTCACGTCGCCCGCGCCGAGCGAGGCGCCGAACGCGTCGTTCTCCTCGCTGGTTCCGGGAACGCCGGCGGTGGCCTGGGTGATGACCTTCTTGCGCGCGTCGGTCGGCCCTGCCGAACTGCCGTACTGGATGGTGATGCTGCCCGGGGCGCTGTCGATCTCCTCGGTGATGCCCCCGATGTCACGGGTGATCAGGTCGCCGTACCCGTCGCCGTCGACGTCGCCGACGGTGCCGCTGTAGGCCGTGCCGAGGGTCTTGTAGGTGTGGCCGACGCCGCCGCGGCCGCCCTTCCAGAAGCGGGCGTCGTGCGTCATCTCTTCAAAGCCGTGCGTGGTGACGATGTCGTCGACGCCGTCGCCCGTCAGGTCTCCGGTGATGAAGCGGGCGAGGCCGGAGGGCCCGTCTCCGGTGGTGATGACGTCCTTGGCGGCGGGCTTGCCGCTGCGGGTGAACGGGCCGTACTGGATGGTCATTCCGGAGACGTCGGGGTCGTCGCTCGGGGTGTCGTTGACGACGAGGTCGCGCTTGCCGTCGCCGTTGAAGTCACCCGTGGCGAACTCGGAGTAGTCGTGCGGCAGGACGGTGTCCTTGCCGGTCAGGCCGTCCTTGGAACCCCACAGGACGGTCGCCCTGTTGCCGTTGTCGTCGCCGCCCGTCACGAGGAGGTCGGTGTAGGAGTCGCCGTCCAGGTCGGCGGGGAGCGTCTGGGCGCCGAAGGCGTACGTGCCGCGGAGTCCGCCGGGAACGCCCGGTGTGGCGCGGCTGATGCGCTGGTGGCGCTCGGTGCCGGGCCCGGAGGCGGTGCCGTACACGATGGAGAGGTAGCCCGCCTTCTCGACGCCGCCGACGGTGCCGAAGGGCGCGGCGACGGCGAGGTCGGCGTACCCGTCGTGGTTGAAGTCGGTGACCGGTGTCCGGGGCGGCCGGGGGGCTGCCGTCGCGGTGCCGGAGGTGACGGACACGGCGAGAGGGGCGGTCAGCGCGGCGACGGCGATGGCGCTGATGAGTGTGCGGCGGGGCACGGATCCTCCTGTGGCGAACCTCTGTGACGTAGGAGGAGACAGCACCCCACGGAGGAAGGTTGCACACTGCAGTAACTCCGTTACGTGATCCGGACGTTTGGCGTACGACCCCTGTTGTTCACCTTCGAGCGGGGCGGCCCGGAAGGTGACGGAAGCCCGGCGAATCCGTAGCAACTGCGAAGCTCCCGTGAACGTCGTTCAAAAGCCGCCTCAAGGGCGACTCTTCGCATACCACTTGGCGACTGAATCGATCGTTCACGGTCGATTACAGTGCTGCAAAGTCGCAGGCGGTCGAGGTGCGTCGGGGCACGTCACTGCACGGAGGGAGGCCCGCGTGGGTACCGCAGCAGCCACCGGTGTCTGGGGCCGTGCCGAGCAGCAGGACTTCCGCAGCCGGGTGCGCGGCACCCTCCTCGGGGCCGCGGTGGGCGACGCCCTGGGCGCGCCCGTCGACGGGCTCTCCCTCGACGCGATACGCGAGGCGCACGGCGCCGAGGGGCTCACCGAACCCGCGCGGGCGCACGGCAGGCGCGGCTCCGTCACCGCCGTCACCCAGCTCACCCTTTTCACCGTCGACGGGCTCATACGCGCCCAGGTGCGCCGTGACACCGGCGCCTGGCACCCGCCGACCGACCTGCACCGCGCCTACCGCCGCTGGGCCGCGACCCAGAGCGACTGGGGCCCGGACGAGCGGCGCGAGGAGGACGGCTGGCTGGCCCGCGAGGAGTGGCTGTACGCGCGGCGCAATCCGCCCCGCGCCTGCCTTCTCGGGCTCGGCAACGACGTCATGGGCACCCTCGACGTCCCCAAGAACCCCGGCGAACGCGGCGCCGGTGCCGCCGCGAGATCTGCGCCCTTCGGGCTCCTCGTCGGCTGGGAGCCGCAGCTCGTGCTGCAGCTCGCCGTCGAGTGCGCCGTCCAGACCCACGGCCACCCCACCGGCTACCTCGCGGCCGGTGCGCACGCCGTCATCGTGCACGGTCTCGCCCGCGGGGAGTCCCTCGACGGCGCCGTGCAACGGTGCCTCGCCCTCCTCGCCCAGCGCCCCGGCCACCAGCCGGTCACGGACGCGCTCCAGCACGCGCTCGGCGCCGTACGGCAGGGCATGCCCACGCCCGCGCGCGTCGAGGAGCTGGACAGGGACGGGACGGCCGAGGGCGCGCTGGCCGTCGCCGTGTACTGCGCCCTGGTCGGCGAGGACATCCGGCACGGGCTGCGGCTCGCCGTCAACCACGGCGGGGCGTCGGCGGCGTGCGGCGCGTTGTGCGGGGCGCTGCTCGGCGCGCTGCACGGCGAGACCGCGCTGCCACCGGCCTGGCTCACCGAGCTGGAGGGCAGGCCCACGGTCCTCGAGCTGGCGGACGACTTCGCGATGGAGATGACGCAGGGCCCCGCGCTGCACGGCCCCGCGGTCTCCTCGCCGGGCTGGCTGGCCCGCTACCCGCGGGTGTGAGGCCCTAGCTGACCGGGTCCGGGTCCGGGTCCGTGTCCGGGGCCGTCGCGAACGTGCGGCTCAGCAGGTCGTGAAGGGTGGCGCGCTCGTCATCGGTCAGCGTTTCGAGGCCGGCGAGCGTGGTGTGCATGGTGGCGCGGATCGCGTCGACGGCCCGCTCGCCCTCCGGGGTGAGCAGCACGTTCTTGACGCGGCGGTCCGTGGGGCTCGGCTCCCGGTGCACCAGGCCGCGCTTCTCCAGGCGGTCGATGATCCCCGTCATGTTGGAGGCGTCGCAGGACAGCGTCCGGGCGAGGACCCGCATCGCCGCGGGGCCCGCGCGCAGCACGCTGAGCGTCTTGCCCTGGCTCGCCGTGAGGTTCTCGCTCGCCGCCGCCTCCGTGAAGTCCGCGTAGTAGGCGCGGAGGGACACCGCGAGCAGCTCCATGAGCTGGGCCTTGTCGACGCGCGGGGTTCCAGGCAGGTCGCGTGGGGTTCCAGGCATGTCAGCCACCGTACGCCATGAAACTTGACGTTCTCAACTATTGAGGCTTACCTTGTGATGCGTTACTTGATGTACTCAAGTATCGAGGTTCTTAAGTAGTTGAGCAGCCGGAGAGAAGAAGTCACCGTGTCCCACGCACAGCACGCGGCCCCGAACGCGGCCCCCCAGAGAGCCACCGGACAGACCGCCGTCATCCTGGTGCTCGGGCTCGCCGCCATGGTCGTCTCGATGATGCAGACCCTGGTCGTCCCGATCCTGTCGATCATCCAGAACGACCTGCACGCCACCACGGCCGGTGTGAGCTGGGTGACCACCGCCACCCTCCTCTCGGCCGCCGTCTTCACCCCGCTGCTCGGCCGCTTCGGCGACATGCACGGCAAGAAGCCCACCCTGATCGGTGTGCTGCTCGTGATGATCGCGGGCTCCGTGCTCGCCGCCACCACGACCTCGCTGACCTGGCTCATCGTCGGCCGGATCCTCCAGGGAGCGGCCACCGCGATCTTCCCGCTCGCGCTCTCCGTGCTCCGCGAGGAGATCAAGCCGGCCAAGCTGCACGGCGCCATGGCGCTGGTCAGCGGCACCCTGGCGTTCGGCAGCGGTCTCGCCCTGGTCGGCGCGGGCCTGCTGACGCAGGGCTCCGACCCCGACTACCACCGGGTGTTCTGGCTCGCGGTCGTCCTCGCCGTCCTCGCGCTGGTCGGCGTGATCCTCGCGGTCCCCGCCTCGCGCTCGAAGACCGGCGGCCGCACCGACTGGCTGGGCGCGGGCACCCTCGCGCTGCTGCTCGTCCTGCTGCTCCTGCCGATCTCGCAGGGCCACGAGTGGGGCTGGTCCTCCGGCCGCACCCTCGGCTCCTTCGCCGGCGCCGTCGTCATGGCGGGCGTGTGGGTCCTGACCGAGCTGCGCGTCAAGGAGCCGATGGTGGACATGAAGATGTTCGCCCACCGCCCCGTCCTCTTCACCAACCTGGCCGGACTGCTCCTCGGCTTCGCGATGTTCGCCCAGTTCATCGGCGTCTCGTACCTCGTGCAGATGCCCGAGAACGTGGCCGGGTACGGCTTCGGCGCCTCGGTGCTCGGCGCCTCCGTCGTCTACCTGCTGCCGACCACCATCGTCTCGCTGCTCGGCGCGCAGTTCGGCGGCGTCCTGGTCCGCAGGATCGGTGCGCGCTTCACGCTCGCCACGGGAGCCGTCTTCGGCGCGGTCGGCTTCGCCTGGCTGACCCTGGCGCACGGCACCAGCGCCTCCGTGATCGGCGCGGGCATGGTCATCGGCCTGGCGATCAGCTTCGGCTACGCCTCGATGCCCGCGCTCATCGTGGCCAGCGTCCCGGCCCACCAGACCGGCATCGCCAACGGCATCAACTCCATCTCCCGCTCGGTCGGCAGCGCCATCGCCAGCGCGATGATCACCTCGCTGCTCGCGTCGAAGACGATTCCGCTGCCCAAGGGCATGCCCGCGCTGCCCCAGGAGAGCCAGTTCACGCTGAGCTTCGCCATCGCGGGCGCGGCGTTCGTCCTGGTCGTGGCCGTCGCCCTGGTGGGCCTCACGGCCCTGCACGCCCCGCGGACGCCGCAGCTGCGGAAGCTCGCGGAGTCCGAGACAGCGACGCCGGAACGCGCAGGGGTCTGACGCCCCGTAAGGGGCGCGGGGAACTGCGCGAGCAACCGACAAGAAGCCGCAGCCGCATGTGCCGGATTCCCGGCAGACGCGTCTGCGGCTTTTCCGTGGCTGAGCGCGCAGTTCCCCGCGCCCCTACGGGGCCACCGCGTCGTCCGATCGCTGTGCCGGAGCGCGTAGGGGTCTGACCGAGCCCGGTAAGGGGCGCGGGGAACTGCGCGAGCAACCGGCAAGAAGCCGCAGCCGCATGTGCGGGGATCCCGGCAGACGCGTCTGCGGCTTTTCGCGCGCTGAGCGCGCAGTTCCCCGCGCCCCTGAAGGGGCACCCCCGTCCCCCTACGGGGCCACCGCATCGCCCCGCGGCTGCGAAGGCGTCGGCGCAACGGCTCCCGCGGAGCCGTCGTCGTCCGTGTTGATGCGCTCGATGAGCGCGTCCCGCTCCGGGGTGTCCTCCGGCTTCACCCAGCCGACGACGACGTAGAGGACGAGCGAGACGGCCAGCGGGATCGACACCTGGTACTGGAGCGCGACCCCGCCGTCGATCGCCTCGTCGATCGGGTAGTTGACCAGGTAGAAGGCGAAGAGGCCGAGCCCCCAACTGGTCAGCGCCGCGGTCGGCCCGGACTTCCTGAACGTACGCAGCAGACCCAGCATCATCGGAATCGCGATCGGCCCCATCAGACCGGCCACCCACTTGATGACGACCGTGATGATGTCCTTGAACGTGGGGGAGTTCACCTGGGTGGCGACCGCCATGGAGAGCCCCAGGAAGATCACCGTGGTGAGGCGCGCCGCGATCAGGCCCTTCCGCTCGGTCCAGGCCCGCGCCTTCGCGGAGAACGCCGGCGCCACGTCCCGCGTGAAGACCGCCGCGATCGCGTTGGCGTCGGACGAGCACATGGCCATCGTGTGCGAGAAGAAGCCGACGATGACGAGGCCCAACAGGCCGTGCGGCAGCAGCTGTTCGGTCATCAGGGCGTACGCGTCGGAGCCGTCCGGCTTCTTCGCGTCGACCAGGAGCGGCGACATCCACATGGGGAAGAAGAGGACGACGGGCCAGACCAGCCACAGGACGGCGGAGAGCTTCGCGGAGCGCGCCGCCTCCTTGGCGTTGGCGGTCGCCATGTAGCGCTGCGCCTGGTTGAGCATGCCGCCGTTGTACTCGAAGAGCTTGATGAAGAGGAAGGCGAGCAGGAAGACCGTGCCGTAGGGGCCGACGAGTGGTCTGCCGTGGCCCGCGAGTTCCGGCTCGTCCCAGACGCCGAAGAACCCGCCGTGCGGCCCGAGCTCGGCGACGACGGCGACGAACATGGCGACACCGGCGAGGAGTTGGATGACGAACTGGCCGAGCTCGGTCAGCGCGTCGGCCCACAGCCCGCCGATGGTGCAGTAGATCGCCGTGATCACGCCGGTGATGAGGATGCCCTGGTTGAGGGAGACGCCGGTGAAGACGGACAACAGGGTCGAGATCGCCGCCCACTTGGCGCCGACGTCCACGATCTTGAGCAGCATGCCGGACCAGGCGAGCGCCTGCTGGGTGGGCAGGTTGTAGCGGGTCTTCAGGTATTCGAGGGGAGATGCCACGTGCAGCCGTGAGCGCAGCCGGTTGATGCGGGGAGCGAAGAGCCGCGCGCCGATGGCGATGCCGAGCGCGATGGGGAAGGACCAGGTGACGAAGGACGTCACGCCGTAGGTGTACGCGATGCCGGCGTACCCGGTGAACATCACCGCGCTGTACCCGGACATGTGGTGCGAGATCCCGGACAGCCACCAGGGCATCTTGCCGCCCGCGGTGAAGAAGTCGCTGACGTTGTCGACCCGCTTGTGCGACCACAGGCCGATCGCGACCATCACGCCGAAGTAGCCGATGAGTACGGCCCAGTCGAGACTGTTCATATGGCCCTCCAGGGGTCCGCCTGGTGAACTGCGCATAACTGGACAGCACTTCGCCAGTACCGGCCGACGGGGCCAGGGGCGGCCCGGAAGTGCCCGCTCATCGTGGGTTCGGCCGCACTCGGCCGACAACCGCCCGCCAGGTCAAGAGAAGGCAAAATCGTTCTGTTCGCTGACTTGCGTTCATGAGTGTGATCGGCGTCAGTAAGGTGAGGGCGCAAAAAAGCGCCCCCGTCAGGGGCGCGAGGAACTGCGCGACCAGCCACGGCAAACCCGCACAGGAGGAGCCGCCCGATCCAGCGAAGCGCTACCGCATCAACTCCCCCGCATTGACCAGCAACGACTGCCCCGTGATGGCCCGCGCCCGGTCCGACGCCAGAAACACCACCGCATCCGCCACATCCCCGTCCGTCGCCAGCTCCGGCAACGCCATGCGTGCGGCGAGACGCCCCCGCACCTCCTCCTCCGGCACCCCCTCCGCATCCGCGGTGAACCGTACGTACGCCTCGACCGGCGGCCCCCACATCCAGCCCGGCAGCACCGTGTTGACCCGGATGTGGTCGGGGCCGAGCTCGTGCGCGAGGGAGTACATCGCCGAGGTCAGCGCGCCCTTCGACGCCGCGTACGCCGCCTGGCGGACCTGCGAGGGCGACGCGATCGCCGACTGCGTGCCGATGAAGACCACCGACCCGCCCCGCCGTTCCCGCAGGGCCGGCAGACAGGCGCGCGTCATGCGCAGGGTGCCGAGCAGGTTGACGTCGATGACCTGCTGCCAGGTGGCGAAGTCCGCGTCCTCGACGCCGCCGAAGTAGCTGTCCCAGGCGGCGACGTGGACGACCGCGTCGATCCCGCCGAAGCGTTCGCGCGCCAGAGCGGCGAGGGCGCGGCACTGCTGTTCGTCGGTGATGTCGGTGGCGCGGTAGGCGGTGCGCGCGCCTTCGGGGTCGATCTCGGCGGCCGTCCTGGCGAGGTTCGCCTCCGTGCGCGCGCCGAGGACGGCGTTCCCGCCGTCGCGCACGACGGCCGCCGCGACCCGGTGGCCGAGCCCGGCGCCGACGCCCGAGACGACGACGGTCCGTGACGCGAGGAGTGAGGACGACGGCATGGGGCGACTCCCGGCTCTGGAGGATTCGCTGACGGGGCGTCAGAGTATGGGCGTCCACCGGAGGAAGGAAGAGAGAGGCAGGGGAGAGGCATGAGCGAGGACACCCGCAGTGACGTCTACGCCGAGCTGGCCGCCGTCGGGCCCTACGGAGTGCACCCGGGGCACGCCCTGATCACCATGGTCGAGCCGCACCCGGGGCACGAGTACGCGTACAACCGCTGGTACGAGGACGACCACTACTACGCCGGCGCGATGGCGATGCCCTGGATGTACGCGGGGCGCCGCTGGGTGGCCACGCGCGAGCTCCAGCTCCTGCGCCGCCCCGCCAAGTCCGCGATAGCCGAGCCGGTCACCGCCGGGTGCTACCTGTCCACGTACTGGGTGACGGAAGGGCGCTACGACGACCACATGAAGTGGACCGTCGGCATCAACAAGCGGCTCAACCGCGACGGCCGCGTCTACCGGGACCGCACCCACGTCTTCACGGCCTTCCAGGACCACGAGGCGACCGTCTACCGGGACGGCGCCGCGGGCCCGCGCGACTTCCACGCGCTCGACCACCCGTACAAGGGGCTGGTCCTTGAGGTCATCGACGCCGAAGGGCCGCAGCGGCGGGCCGAACTCCTCGAATGGCTGCGGGCCCGGGACCTGCCGCGCGCCCTGGCCCCGGAGGAAGGAGTCGCAGCGCCCGCCGCGATGGTCACGCTGTTCCGGCCGACGCCGCTGCCGGGGGACCGGATGACGTATGTGAAGCAGGTCGAGGGCGTCGACACCCGGCTGACGCTGCTGTGGTTCCTCTCGGCGGATCCGCGGGAGTGCTGGGAGGCACACTTCGCCGGGCGGGAGGAGGCCGTGGCGGAGTCGGGTCTCGGGCGGGTGGAGCTGGTGGCGCCGTTCATCCCCACCGTGCCGGGGACGGACACCTACGTGGACGCGCTGCGCTGACCGTCGCGGTAGGGCCGAGCCCCCTCGGCCGGGACGGCGGGCCAGTCGAGAGGGCTCATACGGTGGTACTCACTCGGTGGTACTGATTCGGTTGTGCCGCTTCAGGTGTGCGCTGCGGTCTCACGCGAGGTCGGCAGCCCCCCTGCTCACCTCGCTGACGAACGCGTTCCACGACTCGGCGGGGAAGGCGAGCACCGGCCCCTCGGCGACCTTCGAGTCGCGCACGGAAATGGACCGCACCACCGGTGACTTGACCTCGACGCACGCGCCGTTGCCGGTGGAGTACGAAGACTTGACCCACGTGTGAGCGGCGCCTTGCTGAATTGCCATGTTCTCTCCGGTTTTCCAGTCGTTGAGTTGCTGTCGCCGCATCCCTGCGGTGGCGCCAACGTTCCTGCTCGATGGCGTGAACGACGCTACTCGCCAACATCGCGGCGTGAAGGGATCGTTCACTCAACCGGATGGCATATACCAGGGGAGTCTTCCGCGCCGACCCAACAAGGGTGTACGGTGCGGCATTTTCCTGCGGATGGCCCCCGGGACGCTCAGCGGGCGTAATCCTTCGCGATCTGCGAGATGAGCTGCCGCGACTGCTCGACGTTGAGCGCCTGGGCCCGCAAGTGCTCGTACATCACGCTGTATTGCTGGACGTCGTTCGACTTCTCCAGATACAGGTCGCTGGTGACACCCTCGATGTAGACCACGCTGGAGTCGGCCGCGTCGGGGAACTCCAGGATCGCGTACTGGCCGTTGAGCCCCGGATGCGCGCCCATCTCGAAGGGAATCACCTGGACGGTGACATGCGGCAGTTGGGACTGCTCCACGAGATGTTCCAGCTGGTCGCGCATGAGGTGCCGGGAGCCGACCACGCGGCGCAGCGCGGACTCGTCGAGGACGGTCCACAGCCGCAGCGGGTTCTCGGGCGCGGCGATGCGTTCCTGGCGGCGCATGCGCACCTGGACGCGCTTCTCGATGTCGGTCGGCGTGGTCTCCGGGAGCGCGCCGGTGATCAGTGCCTCGGCGTACGCACGGGTCTGCAGCAGGCCGGGGACGACCTGCGGGTCGTATACGCGCAGGGACGCGGCGTCCGTCTCCAGGCCGATGTACACGCTGTACGGGATGTCGCCGAAGGAGTGCCACCAGCCCTGCTGGCGTGAGTCCTTGGCCATCTGCATGAGGGAGTCGACGACGCGGTGGTCCTCGACCTCGTAGACGCCGCACAGATCGCGGACGTCGCGCTGGCTGATCGAGCGGCGGCCGTTCTCGAGGCGGCTGATCTTCGACTGCGAGACGAGCAGCCGCTCGGCGACCTCTTCGGCCGTCATGCCCTTGAGCTCGCGGAGTCGACGGAGCTCCTGGCCCAACCGGCGTCGCCTGACAGTGGGATTGACATTGGACGCCACGGAACGTGCACCTCCGGCTTGCATGCCTCTGCTTTGCGTATCTACTGCTCAGCAGAGTGCCACCAACAAGGTCGGCACCGCTGGGAAACAGCGGATATGCGGACGTGAGAGCGGGTCTCGGGGGTGCGGTGCCCCGCGGAGTGCCCTGTTGCGTCACACGCGCCAAAAGGTGTGCGGCCGCGCGGGGCGGTGGTACCGGCATGTCGTCCGTCCGGTACCGCTCCCCGCGCGGCCCAGCGGCTCCCGAACCGGGTCTGGGGACTGCGGTGCGGCGCTGGTGCGGTGGTGCTGAGCGGTTACGTGATGGTGGTGCCGGCCCGCGCCTCGCTCAGTGAGCGACCGCGCGTGCCATGGATCCGCGGCGTGGCTGCATCGGCACCCCGCCGGGGTCCGCCGTCGCCCTCGCCGGCTGCCGCCCACCGCCCGGCCCCGTGGGGCCCGCCGGTGCGGCGCTGCGGCGCGGCTGTGCCGCCACGCCGTTCTGGACGTCCATCACGGCGTGCGCCACGAGGCCGCCCATCGGGTCGTGCCTGATGAGATCCCGGAGCCGGGAGCGCGATGAACGCCCCTCGTTCCCGGGGTACAGATGCTTGCCGAGACCGACCGCGTGGGCCAGGGCGGCGAGCGCCGCGGTCCGCGGGTCCGGCGGTACACCGGTGCGGATCGCCGAGTCCAGCCGGGACCTGATGTCCCTGCTGATTGCCGTGTCCGTCGCCTGGTAGCGAGTCGTCGGCAGTACTCCGCACATCTGGCCCGAGACGGCATGCACCATGCCGCACCGCTCCAGGTGCGCGAGGTAAATCTGGCGCAGCCCCAGTCGGGGCCCGCCGATCCAGTGGACGGCCCGAACCGGGCTGCCGCGCCTGCGCAGCAGTTCCAGTGCGGAGTCCAGAGTCGGATCTCCGGTCGGCCGTGGCATCACCACGGCGATACGATCCCCGTCAGGGGCTATCCGTCCGGCCAGCGCCAGCTCTACAAGCTGTGCTCCGGCCAGACCGAGGTCGAGCGACTGCGGCTGCGCTGTGGTACCCGTGGCCGGGTCCAGAGCGAGCAGCAGAAGCTCCTCCGGAATTGTTCTGCGGCTCCTGCCCATCCATGCCTCCCCGCGTGGATGAATGACAGGGTGACCCCTCTCACATTGGTCTGTCGAGAGCGCGTGGGCGGGATGTACGGGAACCAGCAGGTATGTCGTTCTCGTCTACCACGGGGGTTAAGCCCTCACACAGGACACTGGTACACGGTTCGGACAGTGGGTCCGGCCCGGAGTTTGGCGCACGGCCAGCACACGGTCAGCATTCAGCATCGGCATACGGCATGGCGTACGAGGAGGCATCGGTGGCGGGCGAGACCCCCGACAGGTCGAAGCAGCGGAAGTCGTCGGGGAACCCGACTGCGGCGGATTCTTCTGAGCCGGCGCCGGCGGAACGGGACCCGCGTCTCGCGATGACCCGCGAGACGCCGGAAGTCCGGGAGGACACCGCGACCGCGGTCTTCTCGACGAAGGGCGTCGCCGACGAGGCGGCCGGTTCCGACGAGGCGGCCGGTTCCAGAACATCTGATTCCGGAACCTCTGATTCCGACGCGTCCCCGTCCGGGGAGGGCGCGACCGCCCCCAAGGCGGCGGCTAACGGCGACGCGCGACTGCGGAACGCGGTGGCGGCGTGGGTCGCGACGTCGGACGAGGACCCGGGCGAGGAGTCGGGCGAAGCGTCGCCTGAATCGCCGCGATCGCCGGAATCTTCCAAGGCGCCGGATTCGGCGAAGCAGCCCGCGCAGGACGCCCCGGCAGAACCGGCCGAGGACGAGCCCGCGACCGGCAGTGACGCTTCTGCGGAGACGGCTGAGGACGACACCGCAGCGGAGGCCGAGGCAGAGACCGACGCAGAGACCGAGGCAGAGACCGGCGCGGAAGCCGAGGCCGACACCCCGGCCAAGGGCGACGACGCCCCCGGCGCCAAGTCCACCGGCGTCGACCAGGCCACCGCCGTCTTCAAGGCCCCGACCCCCGCCAAGGGCGTCGATCAGCCCACCACCATGCTCAAGCTGGGGGACCAGAAGCCGGCCAAGGACGCGAAGGACGCGAAGGACGCCAAGGACGCCAAGGACGCCAAGGACGACAAAGACGCCGAGGCCAAGAGTGCAAAGCGCACTGCAAAGCCCGAGAGCGACGCCGAGCGGACCAGCAAGTTCGTCGCGCTGAAGCCGCTCGACGAGCCGTCGGCCAAGGCGACCCCCAAGGCCGCGCCCAGGACCGCCCCCGGCGACAAGCCCAAGGCGGACCCGAAGACCGGCCCCGGCAAGGCGGGCCCCAAGTCCGCAGCCGCGGCCACCGCGGCACCGGCAGCAGGGGCACAGGCAGCAGCCGCATCCGCATCGGCCCCGGCCGGGCCGACGCCCCCCGCCACCCCCCAGGCGCCCCCGCCGGTGGAACGCACCACCCAGCAGCCCCTGCCGCCCAAGCCGCCGATCGACCTGCTCGCCGAGCTGACCAACACCCCGCCGCCACCGGAGACGCCGGTCCGCACCGCCGTGCGCCGGGTCAAGATCTGGACGCCGCTGGTGCTGCTCCTGATCGTCGTGTTCGCAGTCGTACAGGCCGTGCGGCCGCTGCCGACGCCGACCCTCGCGCTCACCGCCAAGGAGACCGTCTCCTTCGACGGCGGCAAGCCGTCCATGCCGTGGCCGGACCAGGGCCAGGCCGCGATGGACGTCAACGGCATCGGCACGTTCGGCACGTCGGGCGACCAGAAGCCCGTGCCGATCGCCAGCATCGCCAAGGTCATGACGGTCTACCTGATCCTGCGCGACCACCCGCTGAAGAAGGGCGGCGACAACGGCCCGGAGATCCCGGTCGACGCCGCCGCGCAGAAGCACTACGAGACCGGCAAGGCGGAGAAGGAGTCCGTCGTCAAGGTCACCGAGGGCCAGAAGATCACCGAGTACGAGGCGCTGCAGGCGGTCATGCTGCCGTCCGCGAACAACATCGCCAAGCTGCTCGCCCGCTGGGACACCAAGAGCGGCTCCGAGGACGCGTTCGTCGAGAAGATGAACAAGACCGCCAAGGAGCTGGGCATGAAGAACACCCACTACACGGACCCCAGCGGCCTCGACAAGACGACCGTCTCGACCGCCGAGGACCTCGTGAAGCTCGGCCGTGCCGCGATGGAGAACCCGGTCTTCAACGAGATCTCCCGCCAGCCCAGCTACAAGGACCTCAATGGCGACAAGCAGACCAACTTCTTCCGCCTCGTCCCGACCGTCGCCATCGGCATCAAGACGGGCACGACCACCGCGGCCGGCGGCAACATCCTCTTCGCCGCGGAGAAGCTGGTCGACGGCAAGAAGCAGACGATCATCGGTGCCACCCTCGGCCAGTACGGCAAGAACGGCGTCGCCAACATCGACGAGGTGACCGCCGTCACCCGCAGGCTCATCGAGACCGGCCAGAAGGCGCTGACCTCGAAGACCATCGTCAAGAAGGGCGACGTCGTCGGCCAGGTCGACGACGGCCTCGGCGGTACGACGCCCGTCGTCGCCACCAAGGACGTCTCCGCGGTGGGCTGGTCCGGTCTGACCGTCAAGCTGATGCTCGACGAGGAGAAGGGTAAGACGATTCCGCACACCGCGAAGGCGGGCACCGAGGTCGGCGTGCTGCACGTCGGCGACGGCAAGGGCAAGGGCGACGCCGTCGAGGTGCCGGTCGCGCTCCAGAAGGATCTGAGCGAACCGGGCTTCGGCGCCAAGCTGACCCGGGTCGGCTGAGCCGGGGCGGGAAGCCGCCGCACCTCCACGGGAGGAGGCCCCACCCCGGGCCTCCTCCCGTCGCTGCGTGCTAGCGTCACAGACTCGGGGAGTAGTACGCCGGGGCGGAGGACGAGTGTTCCGGGACGAACTCTCGTCGGCACGGGCCCGGGGTACTCCGAAAACACGGACGACACGGGGAGATCCTCCAGTGGCCACAGCGGAGCCGACGCGCACCGAAGACGACGCCGCGCCCGACACGGGCAGCGGCCGCCTCACCGGTGCGCGAATACAGCTGCCGGGCCAGCGCCGCGCCCCCGACGAGGGCCCCGCCCTCTCACGGCAGCAGCGCTTCTTCCGCCACCCGGTGACGATCACGACGGCGGTCGCCGCCGTGCTGCACGTCGTCTGGTTCTTCGTCTTCGCCAACAGCGGCGGTGACCTCGCGGCGCAGGACGCCTGGGCCGAGTTCGTCGGTCGGCACCCCGCGTCCGCGTACAACCTCGGCTGGTACGGCGGCATGCACCCGGTGTCGTACAGCGTGATCTCGCCGTACCTCATGTCGGTGCTCGGCGTGCGCACCACGATGATGATCGCCGGGACCGTCTCCGCCGCGCTGCTCACCATGATCCTGATGCGCAGCCGGGCGGTGAAGGGGCTGCTCTGGCCCACCGTCGCGGGTGTCTTCGCACTGCTGTGCAACGCGGTGTCGGGGCGTGTGACGTACGGCCTCGGCCAGATGTTCGCGCTCATGGCGGTCGCCGCCGTCTTCTGCTGGCCGCACCGCTGGCGCTACAAGCGGTGGGCGAAGGCGCTGGTCGCCGCGCCGTTCGCGGCACTCGCGACGATGGGCAGCCCGGTGGCCGGGCTCTTCGTCGGGTTCGTCGCCGTCGCGCTGTTCCTCAGCAAGCGCTACCCGGGCGCGTACGCGCTGGGACTCGCGCCCGCCGCCGTCGTGGGCCTGTCCGCGTGGCTCTTCCCGTTCTCCGGCACGCAGCCGATGTCGTTCGGCTCGGCGTCGCTGCCGCTGCTCTTCGCCGCCCTCGTCTACTACGCGGTACCGAAGCAGTGGAAGACCGTGCGGATCACGACGGCCGTGTACGCGGCGTTCGTGCTCGGCGTATGGCTGATCAACTCGCAGATCGGCTCCAACATCTCGCGCCTCGCGATGTCGTTCGCGGCCGTCGCGCTGCTCGCCGCGCTGCCGTACGCCGTGCCGAAGTCCCGCAAGTGGTACGTGATCGTCGTCGCGGTCGCAGGCTTCACCGGATGGGTCGGGTTCAAGGCCATCGACGACATCGTGCACACGCGGTCGGACGCCTCCTGGACGCGTGAGGTCGCGCCGCTGGTGCACGAGCTGAAGGAGCGGGGCGCCGCGAAGGGCCGCGTCGAGGTGGTGCCGGCCCGCAGCCACCGCGAGGCGTCCGCGCTCCCCACCTACGTACAGCTCGCCCGCGGCTGGAACCGGCAGGCCGACATGGAGCGCAACCCCCTCTTCTACGACGACACCCTCAACTCCGCGAACTACCACGAGTGGCTCCAGCGCTGGTCCGTGCATTACGTCGCGGTCCCCAAGGGCGAGCCCGACGGCGACGGCGGCAAGCGCGAGACGCAGCTCATCTCGGACGGCCTGCCGTATCTGCGGCAGGTGTGGGTCGACACCAACTGGAAGCTGTACGAGGTCACCGACCCGACGCCGCTCGCCGGGCCGAACGCCGTCGTGGAGCGCGCCGAGCAGACCGAGATGACCCTGCGCGTGCAGAAGCCGGGCCGCGTCACGATCCGCATCCCGTACTCGCCGTGGCTGAGCGTCGTCGACGCCAAGGGCAAGGGTGTGGCGCAGCCGAAGGAGACCGACGAGTCGAAGCGGCGGCGCGAGCACGACGAGCGGCGCCCCAAGGAGTACTCGAACGTCAACGGCTGCCTCCTGGAGGCCCCGGAGGACCACAACGGCGACGAGTGGGTCGAGCTGATCGCCCCGAAGGCCGGCACCTACCGGCTCGGCTCGCCCTACCAGCTGCCCCGCGGCACGCCCTGCCCGGAGGAGATGCGCCGCTGACGCGGTCAGCCGTACCCGGGCCGGACACAGGCTCTCAGCCGCCCGGTGGCGCGCAGATCCCTGACGTGGGCAGGTGCCCGGGGCCCGCTTCCGCGGCGGCCCCGGCGCGCACGGTGTCGAGCTGGTCGAGGAGTGCGTCGAGCCGTCCGCCGGACGGGTTCCTGAAGTACTGCAGGACGGCCCGGTGGAACGCGTCGCGCAGGCCCGGCGGCATCACGTCCGAGGCGTCGAAGCACAGCGTCCGCGCCTTGGCGGTGAGGATCCCCGCGATGCGCCGCCCCGTCGGGTCGGTGGGCTGGGGGTCGGTCGCGTCGGGGAAGAGCGGCCGCAGTTCCGCCTTCGCCCCGCCCCGCCAGAGGTCCCGGGCGCGCCTGCCCGAGAGCCGGTCGACGAGGGCGCGCGCCGCCGGGTCGCGGGTGAAGACCGCGGCCATGTCGCCCGCCACCTCATAGACCCCGTCGTACGCGGAATGGCCGCCGAGGAAGCCCGCCGCCGGGTCGACGCGGACCCGGTCGCCCGCGTACACGTACCGGATGAAGGCGCTCTGGTGCTCGTGCGTGCAGCGGGGCGAGAGGGAGTCGAGCAGGCCGCGCGGGGCGCCGCCGCGCCTCGGGTCGGCCGTCCCCACGTACGACGTGGTCAGCGACTGGTCGATGGCGGCCTTGGAGCGGTGGCCGAGGAGCCCGGCCCAGGTCGTCCACGCCCTGCGGACCCGCGGGTCGTGCCAGCTGAGGCGCCCGGTGGCCCACTCCGTGTACGCGGCGGGCCCCGCCTGGTGGAGCAGTATGTCCTCCACCCAGTCGGTGCCGGGCCAGCCGGAGGTGGCCTGCGAGGCGAGGCCCACGCACCATTCGGGCGTCCTGGCCGACTGCCCCTCCTTGCTCCACACCAGGCTCTTGAGGTCGACCTTCAGCGGCACCCAGTAGGTGCGGCGCATGCCGTTCACGTTGAGCGGCAGGGTCCAGGGCGGGTAGGCGCGGGCGGTGGCGGCGCGGCCGAGCGGGGTGAGGCGTCCCGCGCGGGCGTACTCGGTCAGTTCGCCGAGGCTGTTGAGGATCGCCACGTCCGGCGGGTCGCCCGCCTCAAGCTGCGCGACGAGCGTCTCCCGCAGGGAACGCGTGCCCTGGTACGTGTACGTCTTGCCGGTGCCGTCGTCGAGGCGGTGCAGCATCTCCTCGAAGGCCTTGCCCTCGGGGCCCGTCCAGGGGCCGAGCACCACGAGCGTCTCGGGCCGCCCGCCCCCGCAGGCACCGGCGGTGACGGCCAGCAGGCAGGCCGCGAGGAGGGCGCGCAGGACGGCACCCGGCCGGATCACGCGGCGGCTCCCGGGCGGGAGATGAGGACGTACTCGCGGCGGTAGGCGTAGAGCGTGCCGCCCGTCAGGACGGCGCTCAGCAGGCCGACGGGCGTCACCCACGGCGCGGTCCCGCCCAGCGACCAGAGGCGTCCCGCGGCCAGGTCGTGGCGGGCGCGGGCGTCGAGGGACGCGATGAGCAGCGGGTCCCGGGGGCCGAAGGGCTTGTCGTCGGTTCTCGACTCGATGACCGGGGACGTCCGGCGGGCCAGGTCGCCCGCGGTGGACACCACCCGCTGCTGCGCCCGGTGGGCGAGCACGGCATCGGCGGTCAGGAACGGCACGGCGAGCAGCGGCACCGCGGCGACCAGGAGCGGGACGCTGACGTACAGGCGCAGGCGGTGGCGGAGGAAGAGCTGGGTGCGCCACAGGCCGGACGCGAGGAGGGCGAGGGCGAGTCCGGCGACGACGGCCGCGGCGATCACCCGGCCGCCGAGGGCCGCGCGGTCGGCGAGTCTGGCGCGCAGGTGGGTCTCCAGGGTGGTGATGCGGTCGACGACGGCGGTCGCGTCGGAGCCGGAGTCGGGGCGGCACGGCGGGTAGCCGTCGCCGGTGCCGGTCGCCTTGGCGGTGGCCGGGGTCGAGCAGAGCATGCTGCGGGCGTACGAGAGTCCGGCGGCGCGCAGCGCGGGGTCGGCGACGTTGTTCTGGGCGAAGGCGATCCAGGTGCCGTAGTCGACGACGAGCCCGGAGACCACGTCGAGCTCCTGGCGTTCGGCGGTGGTCAGGGCGCCGCTGCGGGCCACCTGGTTGAGGCGCTGCACGGCCCGCGTCGTGCGGGTGCTGTACCGCTTGCTCAACCCGCTGAGCCGCACCGACTCCCCGGCGGCCAGGCTGTGGCCGGCCTCGCGGTCGGCGATGCGCAGCGACGTCTCGGCCTCGGCGAGACCGACGAGCGCGGGAGTGAAGCTGTCCCGCAGGGCGGTCGAGTCCCCGCGGACGTCGGCGTACGCCCAGCCGAACGCGGCGGCCGCGACGACGGTGAGCAGTGGCAGCGCGACGAGCCGCTCGCGTAGATAGGCGCTGTTGCGCGGCGCCTCGGTGAGCGGCGCGGGCCACGCGTACCGGAGCAGGGAGCGCAGCACGCGTACGGCGAACAGCCGGGCGGTGCGCCGGCGGGCCGTCACGGGGCGCCGCCGGAGGGCGGGGAGGCGGGCCGGGGGACGTGGGGCGACGCGGGCCGGAAGGCGCCGGGGAGGACGGTCGTGCTCGACTGGATGCGGGCCGCCTCCACGTCGAACTTGGCGATCCGCTCCCGGAGCCGGACCGCGCCGGGCGCCGAATCGCGGACGCGGACGAGGCGCCGCAGATGCTCCTGCATGGCGGTGTCGCCCGCCTCGACGGCGAGCCGCCAGGCCGTGCCGAGCAGCGTCTCGGCCGCCGCGCGCCTGCCGTGCTTCAGCTCGGCGCAGGCCTCTTCGAAGGTGCGGTGCAGCTCCTCCTCGTGGCGGTAGTGGGCGACCTGGGGGTCGAGGCGGCTGTAGAGGTCGGCGTCGTCGGTCCAGCGCATCAATACCGGCTGCGGGTCGGGGAGTTCGAGCGCCGCGGCGCCTTCGGTGTCGAGCTCGACCTCGGTGAGCAGGAGCTCCTTGCCGAGCTGGGCGGGGTCGTAGGGCGCGCCGACGCAGAGCAGGTACGCGCGGGTCTCCTCGCCGTACGGGCCGAGGGCGTACTCCTCGACGGGGCCGCCCGTACCCTTCTCCACGCCGGACAGGTCGACGTGGTCGGGGTCGAGCGCGGCCCGCGTCGGATGGACCTGCTCGAAGGAGTGCGGGCGCACCCCGGCGCGGTGGTAGAGGCGCAACCGCAGGCCGGTGACGTCGCGCTCGGCGGCCCGCCCGGTGAGCGCGGCCACCTCGCCGGGCAGCCGTGTCAGATCCGCGACGGCCCGGGTGCGCCCGCTCAACGCACCCGCGATCAGGAGCAGTTCCTCCGTCTCCCAGGCGTCGCCGATGCCGACGACGTCGCAGGTGAAGGCCCGCGCGCACCGCTCGACGCGCTCCCGCAGCTCCGCGCGCGTCTCGTAACCTGGCTCGTTCTTCCCGTCGGTGAGCAGCAGCGCGTGGCGTACGTAGCCGCCGGCGCCGGCGGCGGGCAGGTCCCGGAAGAGGTGCCTGGCGCGCTCGAGCCAGGTGCCCATGGCGGTGCCGCCGCCCGGGGTGCAGTCGTGCAGGGCGGCCTCCGCGGCGGCCCGCGACTCGGTGTGCGCGACGGCGAGTCCGGGCCGCCTCGGGTAGATCATGGCGGTCCTGTCGCCCCCCGCCACCAGGGCGAACAGCGAGCCGTCCGGGATGCGGGCGAGCGCGCTGACAGCGGCGGCGCGGGCGGCGGCGAGCCGGCTCGGGGGCATCACCATCGACGAGGAGTGGTCGATGAGCAGGATCTCGGCGAGCCGGGGCCTGGCCGCACCGGCCGCGCCGGCCGGGTAGGCCACATCGGCCGTTTCGGCCGCCGGGTCCCGCACGGTGGCGGCGGGCGGCACGGGCGCGGCGCCCGGTCTGCGTACCGTCACCGTGAGGACGGCGTACATCCGTGCCGCCTCCGCGGCGCCCGGCGAGCGGGGGCGGGGCAGCTCGACGACCTGGCTCACCTCGAGGGCGACCGAGGCGGCCGGTTCCTGATCTTCATGCCCAGCCATGGGGTGTCCTTGCCGAAGCGGGAGTGCCGGAATCCGAAGGGACGTACCGCGTAGGCGCGGTCGAGAAGGAGTTCGGCGAGGGGCGTTCCGGTGCCGTCGTGGTCGTCGCCGCCCGGGGCCGAGCGCGCGGCCTGGTGGGCGAGACCCCGGTAGAAGCGGGCGAGGTCGGTTCGCAACGCCCGCTCGTCCGCCGGGAACTGGAGCAGCGGGTCGGCGTGCGCGGCGACGGCGCGCAACTCGGCGGCGGTCAGGCCACCCCTTACGCCCTCGCCCGCGTGGAGCAGCCGGTGGGCCGCGCCCCACACCTCCGCCTTCATCCGTACGCGGGACTGTTCATCGGTCAGGCCGTGCGCGGAGAAGAGCTGGGCCAGCGCGCGCACCGCCGCGCCCAGACCGGCCGCGTCCCCGGCGTGGTCGACGAGGATGCGCACGGCGGCGGTACGGGCGGCGGTGCGGTGCCGGGAGTGCTGGGGCACCGCGTCGAGCGCGGCGATGGCGGCCGTCAGGGCGTCGGGGCCGCCGAGTGCGATCCTGGCCCGGACGGCGCCGAACGCGGCGCTGCCGAGCGAGGGGTTGCGCAGCCGCACCGCCTCGTAGAACGTCAGCGCCTCGTGCCTGCGGTCCAGGCGCTCGGCGCAGTAGCCGAGGGCCAGCTTGGGCGCGTACTCGCCGGGGATCGCGCCGTAGACCCGGTCGAAGTGGCCGCGGGCCTGCGCCACCCGGGAGCGGGCGAGCGCGAGCAGTCCCCGGTGCCAGTCGAGCCGCCAGTCGTAGGGGGCGCGGGCGGGGCCTATGGCGTCCTCGGCCAGGGCGAGCGCCGTCTCGGCCTCGGTGAGCGGCCCGCCGTCCGTGCGCGGCGCCGCCCGCAGCCGCAGCCTGCACCGCAGCAGATGCACCTCGGGGGAGTCACGCCAGTCGGCGGTGTGCTGGAGCAGCGCCTCGGGGTCGTCGTCGCTGAGCCGGCTGAGCTCGCCGTGGTGGTCGTCGTCCGGGTCGGGGCGCGGCACCGGAAGGCGCCGGGCCACCTCGGGCGGGTCGGGCGCGAGGTGGCGGGGCGCCGACGGCGGGGCCGCCCAGCGCGACACCTCGGGGGCGGCGCCGAGACCGCCGTCCAAGGCGTACGCGGACTGCAGGAACAGCGGCGAGGGCTCGAAGGTCTCCGCCCCCGTCCGCAGTGACCGCAGCTCCCGGAAGACGCCGCGGAGCTGCTCGTCCATCTCCCTGGCCGTGGCGAACCGCCCCGCGCGCGCCGTGCGGGTGGCGCGGCGCAGGACCCTGGCGAGGGAGACCAGGCCGAGCCCGCGGTGGTCCGCGACGGCGTCGTTCAGCGGGTCGAGCGCGGACAGGTCCGCGAGGTCGTGGCGGGTGGCGCCGATGCCGCACAGGGTGCGCAGCGTCTCGCCGAGACTGAACAGGTCGTCCTGCGGCGCGGACTCGCCGTGCTCGCCGACGCTGGGCGCGCGGTAGAGCCCGGTGGTGAGGCCGGGCACGCCCGCACGGCGCACGCTGCCGACGTCGACGAGTTTGGTGGTGGAGCCGTCGTGCATGACGTTCGGCGGCTTCAGATCGCCGTACACCTTGCCGCGTTCGGGGGCGTGCAGATACGCGAGGGCGGCGAGGATGCGCACGCCGTACGCGAGGACGAACTCCAGGAAGCGTCGCCCGCCGAACTCCTCGGGGTGCTCGTGCGCGCGGGCCCGCACCTCTTCGAGGTTGAGCCCGTCGACGTACTGGAGGACGAGGAAGTCCCCGACGCCGGTGTGGTGCCCGTAGTTGAAGACCCGGATGAACCCGTCGTGGTTCAGCTCCACCAGCTCTTTCCGCTCGCCCTCAAGGAGGCTGTACGAGTCGGCGGCGAGCTCGGCGTGCAGCATCTTCACGGCGACCGCGCGGTCGCCGACCTTGGTGTCGTGGGCGAGGCAGACCTCACCCATCCCGCCGTATCCGAGGGGCCGCACCAGGCGGTACTGGCCCGCGAGCAGGGTGCCGGGCGGCAGCGGCAGCGCGCTCGGGGCGTCCGGCCCAGGACCGCCGCTGTCCGCGCGGTCCAGGAGGGTGATCTCGGGCAGGACGGTGGGGTCGGGGTGCTCGGGTGGCAGGTCGATACGGGCGGGGCGCGGGGGTGGCCCGGTGGTGTAGCCCGGTTCGACGATCCAGTGCTGGGAGGACTCCCGCTCCTGGGAGCCGGAGCCGGAGCGGGGGGCGGAGCGGGTGCCGGAGTCGAAACCGGTCGCCGCGCCCGACTCCGAGCCCGACTCCGAGCCCGACCCCGACCCCGATCCCACCCCCGACTCCGACCCCGATCCCGCCCCCGGTCTCGACCCCGGGCCCGTGTCGCTCGCCGGGCGGACCGCCGCGTCGGAGTGCAGCCCGGTGTGCGGGTCGACGCGCTCGCCGCTGGCCAGGCAGTAGCCGGTGGGCGTGAGGGTTCCCGTGCAGCCCGGGTGCGGGCAGGACTTGACGGCACTCACACGTCACCGTCCTTGCCCGCGACCGCGCCCGCGTCCGCCAGGCGCCGCACCACCCGCGTGAACGCCGCGACCGCCCGCTCGGCGTCGGCCAGCGGGCAGGGCCCGGCCATCAGGAGCCGCTGGGCCTCGCGGTAGGGGCCGACCGCGTCGGGGTGCTCGGCGAGGCCGCGCCGGGCGAGCCGGGCCAGATGGTCCCTGAGCAGCCCGCGCAGCCGCAGATGCTCGTCGAGCACGCCGCGCAGCTCGCTCTCCGCGCGCTCGGCACGCAACAGGTAGGTGTCCACGGCCTGTTCGGCGTACGAGAGCTTCTCCAGGAAGCGCGGTCCGCCCCGCCCCGTCATCGGCCGCAGTTCGTTGCTGAGCTGCACCGTCCACAGGGCGGCCCGCGCCGCGTACCCGGTGGCGACCGGCGGGTCGACGACGTGCGGCTCCACGCGGTGGAAGAGCCGGCGGGCGTTGCGCTCGGTGGCGGCGAGGGCGTCGACGCGGGCGCCGATCCGCTGGAGCCACTGCGCGGCGCGCTCGGCGGGCAGCAGCCGCTCCGCGAGAGCGTAGGTGAAGCCGTGGGTGCTCGACTCCACCACGAGCAGCAACCGCGCCCCGGCGTCGGCCAGTTCACCGAGGAGGCGGACGGCTGCGGCCGGTTCGGTGACGGACCGGTCGGCGTGGAGCACGGCGACGGCGGGACGCCGCCGCGGGACGGCGCCGCCGCGCGGCGCGTGCCGCAGTTCGTGGCGCAGTACGGCGAGGGCCTCGCGCAGCTCCGGCCGGCCGGGGTCGTCGAGCGCGGCGCCCTCCAGGTCGATGACGAGGCCGATGCTGCCGACCTGCGGCGCGATGCCCGCGCGGGACAGCAGGGAGTCGCCGCCGGACGCCAACTCCATGGGCCGCACGGCAAGTTGGGGAGACTGCTCCCGGTCGGCCATGTTCAGGACGACGTACAGGGCCTGCCGGGCGCGTTCGTCGCCCTCGGCGATGAAGAGGACCTCGGTGTCCCACGCGTCCTGCGCGCCGTTCAGCCAGCGGGTGACGGTGTGCTGCAGACCGTGCGGGCGGGCCGTGCGGGCCGCGTCCGCGGAGACGACGCGGTGGCCGGGGATGGCGTGCGGCCCCCGCACGTACCGCTCGGCGAAGCGCCGGAAGTACTTGGCGACGGTGGCCGCCGGGATCATGTAGCCGTGCTCGCCCCGCTCGTCGGCCTGCGCCAGGATGCCGAGGATCCGGTCCGTGCCCTCCTCGCGCACGCCCGCACCGCTGAACCCGCCCCGCAGCCGCCGCGCGGGCCCCGCCTCCGCGCCCGCCCCGGTCAGGTCGATCTGCACCCGCTCGTCACCCTCCCCGCCGGGCCCCCGGCAGACCCCGGTGAGCCACTGGCCGCCCGACTGGTACTCGGGGAAGCCGTCTATGAGGACCGTGGCGCCCCGGTAGTCGAGCGTGCGGTGCAGGGTGACCGGCGATGGCAGGGGCGCGGGGCCGTCCAGGACGAGCATCGCGAGATCGCCCTGCGCCTTGCCGAAGGCGGGCACCCAGTGCCCGGCCTCGACGGTCGCGGTGCGGTGCGGGGTGCGCTCGAGGCCTTGCAGGAGCGGGAACTCGACCTGGACGCGGTCGGGCCGCAGCCCCGTCGCCGGGTCACGGATGACATGGGCGCAGGTGAGCACGCGGTCGGCGCCGAACAGCACCCCGGCGCCTAGCACGTCGCCGCTCCCCGACGCCGCCCACCGCCGCAGCCGGACGCGCCAACTCGAATGATCCATCGGAGAGTTGACGCCCCCGTCCGCAGCTGCCGCAGCCCCCTCCATGCTTCCTCAGGATAGGTGCGGGAGAGGCCGAAGGCTCCTGGGCTGCGTGGGGAGGTGACGAACGGCCCCCGGCGCGTGGAAGCGCGCACGGCGCACGCCGGGGGCTCGAACCGAACAGTTACGCGCCCGACACCGGGAACGCCACATCGCACACGTCGTCCTCGGGCCCCGTCACCGCCCAGTCCGCGAAGTACACCTCGCGGCACGGCCCCGTCAGGGTGAGCCCCTGCTCGGCGGCCCAGGCCTCCACGGCGTCGAACGCCGCGATGATCTGCGGGTAGGAGACCTGCGCCTTGGTGATCCTGGTGTAGGCGAGCCGGTGCGCGGGCTCCACGCGGACCGTGACCTCCGCGCCCCGGCCCTGCTTAGCTGCCCACGCCCGCGCGGCCGACACGTCCACGACCGGCACGCACGACTCGGCGGGCCCGTCGCTCTCCTCGGTCACCTCCGCGTGGTAGACGACGAAGTGCGGCGCGGCGATGCCCCCGCACTCCTCGGCCGCCCGCTCCAGGCGTTCGGCGGACGCGGCGATCCAGGACGACAGCTCCTGGGCGCGGACATGCCTGCTCTCACTGATGACGTACCGCTCCGGCACGTCCACGGTCTGAATCTCGAACGTCGCGTACAACTCGGTGTTCCTTCCCGACAGTCGTCCACGGAGGTAGCGCGCGAGCGTCCGCTGCTCCGCGAAGCGCTCCTCGACCCCGGCCCAGTAGCCGTCGAGCGAGCGCGCCGCCCGTTCCCCGTCCAACTCCACGACCTCGGCGATCGCCGCGAGCGGCATGTCGAGGCGGCGCAGGAGCGCGACCGTGCGGGCGCGCTCGATCTGGTGGGGGCGGTAGTAGCGGTAGCCGCTGACCTCGTCGACGTGGGCGGGCGCCAGCAGTCCGAGCCGGTCGTACAGCCGCAGCGCCTTCGGCGAGAGCCGCGCGCGGGCGGCGAACTCGCCGATGGACAGCAGTTCGCCGTCCGACTGCTCCGACTGTTCCGGCTGTTCCGGCTGTTCCGGCTGCTCCGGCGTCCGGTACGGCGCCGGCGTCGGCGCCGGCCGTCGTGGTTCCACGTTCACGGGGTCATCCTCCGTCACCGGGCCGTCCGGCCCGGTGACGCAGACGATGGAGTCTGCCCCAGGGGCAAGGTCAACGCCCCTTCCCGGCTCCGTGCGCCCCGCCCACGTACTCCTGCCAGATCCGCGGCGGCAGCACGTTCCCGCGCCCGGACTTCTTCCCGGCCACGCCCGACATCGGCAGCAGCTGCGGCTCGTCGGGGCGCAGCCTGAAGAGCGTCACCGCCGTCGACATGTCCTTCGTGTAGGCGGCGAACCAGGCCGACTTCAGGCGGTCCTGGTCGCCGGTGCGGCCCGCGGGGACATCCACCCCCACGTCCCGGCCGACCGCGCGCAGAGCGTCGCCGACCTGGCGGGCCACGTCCTGGTCGAGCGCGCGCTGGGCCGGGGGCGGCGCCAGACCGGGCAGGCTCTCGCCGTCTTTCAGGACCTCGGTCACCGAGTACGGGTCGTGCCGGACCCCCGCGCTCGCGAAGGTCCCGTACGCGGTGGCCATCCGGATCGCGCTGGGCGTCGACGTGCCGACGGAGAAGGCGGGCTCCAGGCGGCCCATGCTCTGGCGCAACAGCCCGGCGGCGACGGCCGTGCGGCGGACCTTGTCCCGGCCGACGTCCGTGCCGAGACGTACGTACGTGGCGTTGCCGCCGCCCACCAGGGCCTGGCGGAGCGTGGGGTGATCGGGGTCGGCGGCGCCCCCGGACAGCCGCAGGGTGCCGTCGGCGGCGTACCGGCTGTCGGCCAGGGTGCCCCGCGGAACGCCGGGGGCGTGGTCCGCGAGGCGGGCCTCGACGACCGGCTGCTCGCGCACGGACAGCCCGTTCTGCAACGCGGCGGCCAGCACGAACGGCTTGAAGGCGGAACCGGCGGGGACGCCGGAGGTGTCGGCGTTGTTGGTGAAGTGCTCGGTGGCGTCGGGCCCGCCGTACAGCGCGAGGACCGCCCCGTCGGACGGCCGGAAGGAGGCGGCGCCGACCTGGAGGAACCGGTCGGCCGCGCGCTTCTTCGGATCGGTGTCGCGGGCGAGGACCCGGCGCACGGCGCGTTCCAGGCCGCGCACCTTGCCGCGGTCGAAGGTGGTGTGGATCTCGTAGCCGCCGCGGGCCAGTTCCTCGTCGGTGAGGCCGGTGCTCTGCTTGACGTACCGGTTGGCGACGTCGACGAGATAGCCGGTCTGGCCGCCGAGGCTGGTGGAGCGGGAGCGCTTGCGGGGTTCGGGGAAGGTCCGGTACTTGGCCCGCTCCGACTTCGTCATCAGGCCGACGCCGACCTGCCGGTCCAGGATCCACGCCCAGCGCTCGCGGGCCCGCTCGTGGTTGGCCGCGCTGACCGCCGGGTCGTACAGCTCGGCGCCCTTCAGGAGGGCGGCGAGCAGCGCGCCCTGGCTCGGGTTCAGCTGCTTGGCGGGGATGCCGTAGTAGGCGTGGGCGGCGGCCTCGATGCCGTTGGCGCCGCGCCCGAACCAGCTGGTGTTGAGGTAGCCCTTGAGGATCTCGTCCTTGCTCTTCTTGCGGTCGAGCTTCAGCGCGATGACGAACTCCTTGACCTTCCGCGTGACGGTCTGGTCCTGCGAGAGGTAGGTGTTCTTCACGTACTGCTGGGTGATGGTGGACCCGCCCTGCGTCTCCTGCCCGCGGGCCATGCTGACGGCGGCGCGGGCCAGGCCCTTGGGGGAGACCCCGGAGTCCTCGTAGAAGGTCTCGTTCTCGGCCGCGATCACCGCGTGCACGGCGGACGGGGCGATCTGGTCGAGCTCCACGTTCTGCCGGTTGACCTCGCCGGTGCTGACCATCTGGGTGCCGTCGGACCAGTAGTAGACGTTGGCCTCGCGGCGGGCCGCCTCGTTCTCGTCCGGGATGTCGACGCTGACGTACACGCAGATGAAGAGAACGGCGACGCAGAGCACGAAGAGCCCCGCCGTTCCCACCAGTTGACGCCATGAGGGAAGCCATCGCCGGACGCCGCTCCTGCCGGTCCGCGGATAGTCCACGAGCCGTTTCCGGCCGCGGCGGCGCGACTTCTTCCCGTGAGCATGTGTCCCCATGCCGGGGGAGAGTGCGCCGCACGCGGCCGGGTTGGCCCGGAGGCTGTTTGCGGTACGTAACAGCCCGCTGGGGGAGGACAGGACGCCCCCGGGCCGAACGGGGTCAGCGGCCCCTTCGGGGTCAGTGGCCCCTTCGGGGTCAATGGTCCCTTCGGGGTCAGCGGCCCGTGGTCAGCGGACCTTCGTCAGCGCGCCCTCGTCCTTGAGGACGGCCACACCGCGCGCCCAGAGGCTGTTGACCCGCTGCCGCTCCTGGGCGTTGGGGTAGGGGTTGGTGCAGGACGTGCCGGGGCCGCCGCCCGACATCAGCTCGCTGCAGGGCCCCGAGTAGTGGTCGGGCAGACCGAGCACGTGACCGGTCTCGTGTGCCGTTACACGCGTGGAGTTGTACTGCTGGTTCTGCCGGTAGTCCAGGAAGATGTAGCCGTGGCCGTGCCCGTCGGTGGAGGCGTACGAGCCCCGGGAGTCGTTGCCCTCGCGGTACTCGAAGTCGCCCCGCGTGCCCTCCTGGAGCTTCACATTGCTGACGGAGGAGTTCCAGATCTGCGTGCTCTGCGCTATCTGGCTGCGGAAGCTGGGCGCCCTGCTCGTGCTGTAGGTGACGGTGACGGCCTGGATGCCGGGCTTCGCCGCCTGCTTCTTCAGCGCGGACTTCATGACGGCCTCGAAGAACTGCCGGTTGGCGGCCTCGTTCTGACCGCCACCGGTGTACGCGGACGTGCTGTACGAGGCTGTGCCCGACGCCGCCGCCGGCTGCACGGACTCCGGCGCCGGCGCGGGCGCCGCGAACGCGGTGGGCGCGGCCGCGAGCGAGGCCATGAGCGCGGAGGCGCCGAGCGCCGCGACGAGAGCGGTCCTGGATCTGTTCATGGGGGTGTGTCCTTCCGAGTGGCCTGGGTGGGCCGTGGATGGCCGGAACGACCGGTACGCGGGGGTGTCCGGGGTCCCGGGACAGGGGGCCTGCGGGTGCGGCCCCCGGTCGGGACGAGTATCGGGAAGGCGGGCGCGTTTGAGCCGATGCCATTTCGTGATAGCGCGAAGACATCAACGGGCGCTTCGGCGCGCCGACTTGCGCCTGGGCGGTGCGTCTCGCGTCGCGGGCTCAAGTGGCCGGGAGCGGTGACCGGTCGGTGTCGTGGGAATTGCGTGGGCCCGCACGGTATTGCTGATGGTGTACCCCTCGTACCGCCACCGGCCCGGAACCGCATCGGCCCCGGGCCGCAACGCACCGGAGGTCCGCCATGAGCTCACCCAAGACCGACACCTCGGCCACCCCGCCGCGCTCCTTCGACCCGTACGCGCTGCTCGCGGAGAGCCGACTCGGCGTGCTCGCCACGATCAAGGCGGACGGGCGCCCGCAGCTCTCGCCCGTCATGCCGTTCTACGACCGGGAGGCCGGGCTGCTCCACGTATCCATGACGGAGGGCCGGGCCAAGACGGCGAACCTGCGCCGGGACCCGCGGGCCACGCTGGAGGTCACGAGCCCCGACGGCCGCTCCTGGGCCACCGCCGAGGGCACGGCCACCCTTACGGGTCCGGGCACCGACCCCGAAGGACCCGAGGTCGAGGCGCTGGTGCGCTATTACCGGGCGGCGTCCGGGGAGCATCCCGACTGGGACGAGTACAGGGCGGTGATGGTGGCCGACCGTCGGGTGCTGATGACGATGACGGTCGACCACGTGTACGGCGAGAAGATCGGCTGAAAGTCACTCGCTGGGGTTGGGGTGGGGGTCTGGGGCTAAGCCTGGGGCGCTGGGCTACTCGGGGGCCCGCGGGGTCACGACCATGCGGATGTCGTCATCGGCCCAGAGCACGAACCGTTCCACGGGCCTCACCTCGTGCCCCGCGACGGGCCGGAAGCGGAACCGCTTCAGCAGGACGGCCAGGGCGAGTCCGGCCTCGACCATGGCGAGCTGGGCGCCCTCACAGCTGCGCGGCCCGAACCCGAAGGGAATGTAGGCGAGCCGCGGCCGCTCGGCCACGGCCTCCGGAGTGAACCGCTCCGGCACGAACCTGTCGGGCTCGGGCCAGTGGTCGGGGTTCATGTGGACGGCCCAGAAGGGGTAGAAGACGGTGGCCCCGGCCGGAATCTCGTACTCCCCGACGACGAGTGGCCCGCTCGTCTCGCGCGCCCCGTAGGGCCCCGGCGGAAAGAGCCGCATCGACTCCTTCAGGACCATGTCGAGGTAGGTGAGCCGCCGCAGGTCGGCGTAGTCGGGCGCCGTACGGTCGCCGAGGACCCGGTCCAGTTCCTCGGCGACGCGTTCGGCGACGTCGGGGTGGCGCCCGAGCAGATGCAGGGTCCAGGAGACGGCGACGCCGGTGGTGTGGTGCGCGGCCAGCATGGTCATCATGACGGTGTCGCGGATGCGGACGGGGTCGGTGCCGGCGTCGACGAGAGCGCCGATGAGATCGCTCTTGTCACTCTCGGCGCCCTCGTGGTCCTCGTGGTCCTCGTGGCTCTTGTGACTCTCGTGGCCCTCGTCGCTCTTGTCGCTCTTGTCGCTCTTGTCGTTCCGTCCTTCGCCCCGGTGCGCGGCGAGGACGCGGTCGACGGTGCCGCGCAGGTACCGGAGCGCGTCCTCGACCCGTCGCGTACGGCGTTCCGGGGCGCCGGGATCGGTCTCCGGCACCTGATAGAGCTGCCCCAGGTACTCCGTGAGCACCACCTCGAACGCGTCCACGACCCCGTCGGGATCGACGTCACCGCGACGGTCGCCGCCGAGCGCGTACGCGCAGATCATGCGCAGCGACAGCGAGGTCAGATCCTTCTGCAGCGCGATCCCCGGCCCGCCGCCGCGCCGGTCACCCCGGTCACCCCGGTCACCCCGGTCACCCCGGTCTCCCCGGTCTCCCCGGTCACCCCGGTCTCCCCGGTCACCCCGGTCACCCTCTTCGCCCTCCTCACCCACCTCTCCCCAACGGCCCGCGAGCCCCTCCACCAGCGAGACGAACTCCCCGAAGTGCCGCTCGTGCGAGGGCCGTCCGGCGAACACCTCCAACAGCACGCGCCGCCAGGGCCCGTGCTCCTCGGCTCCGATGACCTGCAGGTTCCCGGCCTCGCACAGGGGCGCCAGAAACTCGAACAACGGCGCGGGCCGCTCGTCGAGCCGCGCGGTGGCCTCCAGCAGTACGGGGTCGGAAATGGACACGGCGTCCCCGACTCCCGGCAACTGGAACCGTACGACGGGCCCGTACTCGGCATGGAGCCGCAGCTGATACAGATGCAGCCCACCGGCTTCCCCGATGGCCCCCACTCCCTCGTCGTCCCGCGGCTCAGGCCCAGGAATCTGCATGCCCACCCCTCCTCACAGACGCCCCCGCCCCACAGACGCCCCCTGCACACGAGACGTCCAGGGCGCACAAGGCACCAACTCCCTCCCGCGTACGAGGGGTTCCTCGCCGCCACTGCGTACCGGCGGCCTGCGTCGGATTCAGGCCAGTAAACTGCGCGCGCTCACAAGCGTCGGCGTCGTGGGAAGGCGAGGAAGAACAGTGGCACACGGGGGACACCAGGGCTGGGGACCGAGGAACACACCACCGCAGGGAGGCGGCGCCCCGAACCCGTACATCCCCCCGCCGCCGAACCCGTACATCCCCCCACCGGCGAACCCGTACATCCCCCCGCCGCCGAACCCGAGCCCCCACGGGTTCCCGCACCAGCCCCACCCTCCCCACCCTCCCCACCGGTACCCGCCCCAACCGGTCAGGCGGCGACGCTCGGGCTGCGCGTTCCTCTTCGTCTCACCGATCATCCCGGTGATCCGTTCCGCCCGCCGCCGCGCCGAGGCGATCTTCAACCAGCCGGGTGCGGGCCACGTCGCGGACCGGCTCGTGTCCCAGGTACAACTGTGGCGGGCGATCGCGGGCGCCATCGCGACCTTCTACCTGATCTACACCTACGGATCGGACGGGGGCTGGAGCGGTGTCGCCAACGACGGCGTCGTGAAGCTGATCCTCGCGCCCCTGCTGCTGATCCTGACGGGCCCGCTCGTCGTCCTCGGCTTCATCCGCTACGCCCCCGCCGAACACCGCCGCGCCCTGCGCTCACGCCTGCGCGCGCCGCTCAAGGCCGTGGGCTGGTACGTCGGCATCCTGGTGGGCGTGGGCCTCGTCCTCGTGGGCAGCACGCTCCTGCTGAAACAGAACTACGGCACGCTGCTGAATGGCCTGGTGGCCCTCGCCCTCCTCATCGGCCTGATCTGGCTGCTCCCGTTCCTGCTCTTCTCCTCGGCCTACGCGGCGCGCTACGCCTTCAACACGTCGAACGTGCACGCCGCACTGCCGGCCGCGCTCACCGTCGTACTCGTCTGGGAACTGACGCTCAGCAGCGTCGCGATAGAGGGCGGCCTGCCGCACGGCCCGCCGCCGGCGCAGTGGTGCGCGGTACTCGGCGGCCCGGTCTCGGTCACGGCGGTGGCCCTGTGGGAACTCCACCGCATGCGCACGCGCCACGGCGTCCGCGTCCGCGCCTGACCGCCCGTCCTGACCGCCCGGCCTGACCGCTCGGCGGGTGAAACGGCGACCCGCTTCCCGACCCGGGCGCGCGCATGCGTGAGCCCCCTACTCTCCCCGACGGGCGAGAGGGGGCTCACGCCGTTGCCACGTCAGCCACCGGTCACCGAAACCTAAATGACCCTGCCGCCGACGCCGCGGTGCTGAAATTCCTCAGCCTTAGTCCATCACCAGGTCACCGAAGCCAGTCACGGCATTCTGGGCCACGTGGGTGTTCACATCGCCGCCGTGGCCGTCGTAGTCGTCGTCGTTCGCCGAGGCGGCTCCCGCGCTGCCCAGGATGGTGAGGGCGGCAATAGCAGCAGCGGCGAAAACAGTTCGGATACGCATGTGGTGCCTCTCTGAGAGGTGAGAAGGGGACACCACGGGCTTCCCCGGTACAGGGTGCCGCGCAATCACATTAATCATCATAATCATCCGAACGGCCGTCACGCCGGTCCCTCGTCCGGCCGGGGCACGAGCCGGGGCACGAGACCGACTGCGGTCAGGGTTCCTCAGAAGCCTGACCGCCGATCCGAGGAACAGGTCGGTACGGGGTCCCCACCTGCGGCCGCTGCCTTTTCCAGAGATGCCGATGCCAACGTTTGACGCACCAGATGGCGCACGAGATCGGGACGAGGGACAAGATCGTGGGGACCGCTGGCGGCAGCCGCCTGGTCGTGCTCGCCGCGAAGCCCGGCCAGCCCGGCCTCGATCTGGCTGATGCGCTGGAAGACCGGTAAGCGTTCGGATGGGGTCTCATCGAGCAGTGACGCGTACGTGTTCTACAACCTGCGCCTTGAGAAGGACTCGAAGGGTGTCTGGCAGGCCGAGCAGATGATGTCGAAGCGTGGGGCTCAGCAGTGCCGTTGACGAAGGCCGCGAAGGCCGCGAAGTGTGGCCTGGTTATCGGCGCGCTGACCGCCACCACCATCATCTCGGGCCCAACGGACGCTTTCGCAGAAGGGCGAGCCCCGGGGAATGGAACAAAGCCGGGCTCCCAGGGAGGCCAGCCGACCGGGGAGAGGGAAGGTCAGACATGCATCCCGATTTCCTCAAGGGAATTCGCTCAGAGCCCCTACATGAGGAGATACGACTTGAAGGGTCCCGGTGGGGCGCCGAGAATCGAGTTCACCCTCCCAGTCGACAAGCTGGGGCGGTTCAATGAACTGACCCTCAAGAGGACTTGGATGCCAATCCCTAGGAATCGGTGACGTAGTGATCAAAAATGAACAGGAGTTCGACGTCGTAGTGACGGGCGTCAGCATGGTCGGCGTGATGGTGGACATCGATGGTGTGAAGGGGTTTATCGACCAGACGAAGCATCCATCATGGTGGTCACTCGGCGTGGAACCCGCCCAAGTCGGAGACGCGCTTCACGTCGTAGTTCTCGATGATTCCAGAACTCCGCCCCGCCTGAGCACCCTCCAGGACGACATCGACATTGCGCGACGAGTCCGAGGCGAGGGAAACTAACCTGCCGCAAATCGAGAGTGGGCAGTCGCTCGCGTTGTTCTGCTGAATCTCATGAAGGCGTCCACCGGCGTCAAGTGCAGATGGGCCCCTACTGATGAGGGCAAGTGAGAGTTGCAACTGAAAGGACAGCCTCAATGCCCCCAAAGACTCGCACGGGACTCATCGAGATGGTGCAGAAGCTCGGATGTGGGCAGAGCTATCGCCGAGCAACGTTTCACTGCGGCGTACCGACAGCACTACGCAGCGGTTGACGCCTACGTGCGCCGACGGATGGATGGGGACCAAGTAGCGGACATCGTCGCCGACGTCTTCCTCGTTGCATGGCGACGGTTTGACGAGATGCCCGAGCACACGACGTTGCCTGGCTGTACGCGGTGGCGAGGCGAACATTGGCCAATGCGTACAGGGCCAGTGACCGGCGTTTCCGCCTAGCCGAGTCCATCGCATCGCAGCCTCATCATGAAGTCGGCGACCATGCCGACACCGTGACGAACAGGGTCTGGTCGGCTGAGCGTCCGGGGCAAGCGTCCGGGGCGTCGACCACGGCGTCGATGAGCGCGAGCGTCTTCTCGTGCACGTCGTCCGGCAGCATCGTCAGCACGGCGTCGGCCCGGCCCGTCAGCTCCACCCTGCACATGGCGCCCCCTCGTGATCCACAGGAGTGTCACGGTAGAGCGCAGTCCACTAAAGCGGGCGTGCCTGTGGACAACTCGGGTCACCGCACCCGCGTGACCGCCACCGTGCCGTGTCGTGCCGGCCTCGGCGAGCGCGACAGCGACGGGGAACTCCACGCTCAGTGCGTCCACGCCTCAAGACCGCCGCCGCGCCACTCGATCAAAGACGAGCGGACGACGTCCATCTCGTCGTAGTCCTGCAGCCCGGCGTCCTGCAGGAACGCGGCGACGTCCCGCACCGTGTAGGCGCGCCCCGAGATCTGCCCGTCGACTCGCACCCGGCGGCCGTCGTCCTCGTCGGACGGGTACACGACGACTGGGTGATCAGATGCCATGGGGTCAGCGTGCCGGTGCTCCGTGGAGGGCGCACGGCGAGCTCTCCCATCCGGCCGGGCGTTGACGGGCTACTCCAGGACGTCGAGCTCGGTGTCGGGCCGGCGGTGCGTGCACGCCCGGATCCCTTCCGCGAGCGCTCGCCGTGCTTCATCCTGTGGTCGGGCGGCGCCACTCACGTTCGCGGGCTCAGCTACTTAGCCAGCGTGCACCTGGTGGCGACGAGCGTCTTATTCTTCCTGCCTTCGTTGTAGTAACCGCCCTTGAATAGGGGGTACCCCTCGACGTTTTCCGTCCCCTTGCAGTTGTATTTGACGCCTGTCCCCTTTTCTACGACTACGAAAGCGTTGTCGATGTCGTGGAGGTAGGACGTTCCCTTCGGGCGGGTGCAGGGGGCGCTGCCGATAATCGAGTCCCCAAATTCCGGACTGTGCTTTTCGTAGACGGTCACCTTCGCACAGGTGTACACGGGTGGTGGTGCAAGGTCCACCGCTGCACTGGCGGGTGCGATGGTCGCGGCAGACAGGAGCGCTGTTCCGGTCGCAGCGATGGCAGCAACCGTGCAGCGCCGACGCCAAGGGCGGTGAGGAGTCGCTTCGGGTGCTGCTGCGAGAGTAGTCGGAGTGCGCATGCTCATACGTGTTTCCTTTCAGCGCCGACAACATCTGTCCTTTTGGGCAGTAACCCACGCTGGAACCGGAGACACAATATGGAGGCGGTATCACCCGTATAGAGGCTGCTGAATCGTTTCTTCGTGTTCTGTTTTAGCCTGTCGCGACATCGGTGTCAGTCGACCGGATCCTTGTCGGCATGCCGTACGGCCCGCTTCGCCGCCATCTCGATCAGGTGCCGCGGCTGCCCGGTCGCCTCGGCGTGTGCAGTCACGGCGGCCTGGAAGCGCTCGGCGGCGTCGCCCCAGCGGCGCCACTGCGCCGCGTACTCCTCGCCGTCGAGGCCCGCGGGGCGCGCACGCTCCTTCTCGGCGGAACGTTCCAGCTTGATCAAGTCGTCGGTGATGTCAGCCACGAACCCGCCACCTCGCTCCAAGTGCCGGGTGGGGCAGCGGATTTCACCGAAGCGTGACGTCGATCTGGGGGTGTGACTTCATTCTCGCCCGCGCCCGGCGGAGGCCCGAGGCCTCCGAGAGATCACTGTGTGCCCTATCAGGGCAACGATGACAACCACCGCCACAAGCCGGATGACGCCCCAAGTCGTCTCGGCGACTGCCCCTTGCAGTGAACCCTCGACCCGCAGGCGCTCCGAAGTATCAACAATGGCAATCAGTGGAACCAGGACACGGAAGGAAAGGCCATGAAGCCCTTCCGTTCGCGCCATGTTTCCAGCCCACCCCAATAGAGGGCCGAGGACGCAAGCAACGATGCCCCAGTACGCCGTCTTCGAAAGGAAGCTTTGCCATGAAGTATGCGTCGCTCCACCGGACGGATCAATTAGATCTGCGGTCAAGAATTCCCCCTGCCCCAACTTCGTGAGGTAGTAGGAAACCACAGCCGCTACCAGCGAAACGGAAGCTAGGGCGACAGATTCAATCTTTGACTTCCGCGCCATTCCGGCGCAAAAGGCCAAAGCCGCCCAAGACCATCCGGCATCAAAAGCCAGATGCGCCGCCTGCCCTATCGAGCCACCGACCTCGGCAAGGAGAGGGGAGACAATTCCGAGCGTCACGCCAGCTGACAGCGCGACCACTGACCCCAGAAAAGGGGAACGTGAGGAGAGCACGATGCCCGAAAGGGTACCTTTCCGTGTTTAAGTGATTGAGGTACCGCCTCCGCCCGAGGCTATGCCGCCCCTCAGTCGCAAGTCCATGGTGATGTCGGCCAAGCCTGGCCAACATGGTGATTGCCAGGCGACGGATGAGGCTGCTGCACTGCAGGGATCGGCCAGCCAAGCCCCCACAGCGCAGCCCGCCAGCAAGAGGAGCATCAAGGTGACCCTTGGCGGGCGCAGATCCCGGCCGTCACCGAAGGACTTCAGACCGTCCGGGATCTCGCGTCATGAAGGCGTTAATCCTTGCCCCAGTAGGCGTGGCACGTATATGCGGCACCGGCCTCAACACTGGCCTTCGCCCACTTTCCCTTAGCCGCGTGATCCTTGTCAGTCCCGTTGGCCAGGATTGCCGTTGCCGTGTGCCCCTTCGAGCCATGGTAGTAGTTCGAGTAGCACCTCTTACCGCCAGTCGTCAAAACTGTGCCGTAGCTCCATGTTCCACCGCCCACCTCCTTGACGGTCATCGGCGTCACTTCGTCAGAGTTCGGGTCGATCTTGATCGTGGCCATTCCCCACTCCTGGGACTGGGGGACCGGATCCGCGCTAGCCGGCGAGGCGAGTACTCCAGTAGCCGCCGCCATGGCGACAGCGATAAGAACTATCGGCCTACCCAGGTGTTTCATCAAGTCGATCTCTCCTTCTGGTTGCGCGACTGGAACCTGCGAGAGAGACCTTCTAATGCCAAACCTTGCAATGTAAATATCCTCCAGCGGCTATGACCGAAAGGGACTCGACCCGTATTGTCGCAAATCTCCGTACTTGCCTACCTGTTTTCAATTCTCCGACACTTCACTTTGTTTATCCAGGAACTCCCCCCTCCTGGCGCTGATCTGGGCAGATGCTAAATGGCGGATACGCCTCCACTCCTGCACTGATCGAAAATGACAAAACCCCATTGCTGGCATCACTCTCGAAATCTTGCGCACGCCTCTCGCCACATGGCCGAGGACGCACCCACCTAACAGCCGGAGCCATGCGCGCCGCGCGATACCCGCCATCGGGCGGGCGGTGAACACCCCAGAGCTATCCGCCCCCTGCGTGGCGAGTAGAGGGCGCCAGGATGGGCAGGGCGCCCGCAGGCTCCGCCGCACGTCCCCCGACGCGGCAGGGCCTCGCACTCGACTACACCCGTAGTTGCATTCCGGGTGTTCGTGCCGCACGCTGAGCCGCAGATCCGGCATGCCCGGAAACAATCAGCTCCCGCCGCCAAGAGAACTTACGCGGCATGATGACCCCCTTCGACTCACCATCCCTGGGGGGACCATGAACCACCGCGCCACCACTGCCGCGCTGCTTCTCACAGCGGCCTTCGCCCTCACTGCCTGCTCGTCCAGCGACGACACGGCCGACGACGCGCCGAAGGCCAAGCCGAGCGGGACAGCTTCTGAGCTGACGCAGGAGCAGAAGGACGACGCCGCACGATCGGCCGGCCTGCCGCCGAAACCCGGCGCTGCCGAGCGGGCCAAGCTCATCCGTGCTTTGCAGGCCGCAGCACCAGACGTCGTGCGCTACGAGGACAAGGCTGTAGATGCCGCGCGCAACCAGTGCATGGCGATCAACGGCAAGGCGAAGCGCCTCAACTGGCTGGCGTCGCAGCGCTTCACGTACAAGGACGTGACGACGACGGAAGAGCAGGGCACGAAGATCAACGACGCGCTTCGGGCAACCGGCTTCTGCAAGGTCTGATCCATACGAACAAGCCCGGCTGCGACGCGGCCGGGCCTTCGCACGCCCGGGGAGGTGCCCGTGACACGCCCCAAGACCAGCAAGGGCGGCCTCGTCACCCCCGAGGAACGCGCCGAGATCATCCGCCTCCACGGCGAGGGCAGGGGCCGCAACGAGATCGCGAGGATGACCCGCCGCTCACAGCGAACCGTGTCGATCATCTGCGGTGAAGAGGGCCTCGTCTTCGACGTCACCATGACCGAGGACGCCACCCGCCACCTCATCGCCCAACTCGCCGACCGCCGCGTGATGCTCGCCGAGGCGCTCCAGGACGACGCCGAACGGCTCTCCGCCCAACTGTGGGAGCACTCCACCGTCTTCCGGATCGGCGGCTCGTCGAACACGTACACCGAGCGCCAGGTCGACGAGCCCCCCGCCGACGCGAAGAAGGACCTCATGGCGTCGGCCGGCATCGCCATCGAGAAGAGCCTGAAGCTCGTCCCCCCGGAGCGCGAGGACACCGAGGGCCTGGCCGCGGTCGACCAGTGGCTGAGGGCAATGATCGGCGGCGAGTAGGGGGCGGCGATGTTCAAGCCCCTGTCTGGGAAGGGCCTTCGCGCGACCACGTTGGCAGCCGCTCGCGGCAACTTGTGGGAGGGCGCGGTCCGTTCGGGCAAGACGATCGGCTTTCGATCATGGTGTGGCTGCGGTATATCCGCACCGGACCGCCGGGCGCGCTCCTCATGGTCGGCAAGACCGAGCGGACGCTGAAGCGCAACATCATCGACGTCATCGAGCAGATGGTCGGCAAGCGCCGCTGCGTGTACCGCGCGGTCCTCACCGCGATCGTCACCAGCGGCGGACCGGTCGGCCCCGGCCTCACCGAGACCGTCGCCACGCCCACCACACCGCGCCGGCCCACGAGCATCTGACCCAGGGAGGGCCCGGTGGCTGATGAGCCGTCGAACGGCGAGCTGTGGCGGCTCATCACCGACGTGCGCGCCGATCTGTCCCTGCGCCTCGACCAGCTGGTGCGCAGGGACGTCTACGACGCACGCGAGACCGCGCGCGACCGGGCGATGGACGCGCTGCAGCGCGACATCGCCGACATCGAGGCCGACCGCGAGAAGGAAGCCGACCGGCGCGCGGCCGACCGAAGGTTGCTCTTCACCGCGCTGGTGGCTCCGTTCATCATGCTCGTCGTCATGATCTACCCGGCGTCGCAGGGGGTGCAGACGTGACCGCGGTATCGCGCCGTCGTCGGCGCACCGATCTGCTGTTCGTCCTCGCCGCGGCGATTGCCCTTGCCGGGGCCTTGTAGGTGGTGGCCACCCTGCAGACCATGGCCGCCGACCTCCACGCCGCCAACAACGCCCGCGACCAACTGGCCCGCCAGGTGCAGGGGATGGGCGGCAAGCCCGTGGCGGGGCCGCCCGGAAGCCGCGGCGACCCTGGTGAATCCCGGCCCGGCCCTCGAGGAGGGCAGGGCGAGCGGGGCGAGCCGGGCCCCACCGGAGCCTCGGGGAAGCCCGGCCAGGACGGCGAGGACGGCGAGGCTGGGAAGGACGGCGAGGCGGGCGCCGACGGGGCGAGCGGCGAGCACGGCGGCGACGGCGAGGCCGGCGCTCCGGGCACGGACGGTGCCGCGGGCCCGCCCGGCCCGCAGGGCGAGCCGGGGCCAGCAGGCGCGCAGGGCGAGCAGGGTCCCGCGGGCGAGCGCGGCCCGGCCGGACCGTCCTGCCCGGACGGCTACAGCCTCCAGGCGCCGGCCGACGACCCCGACGCGCTCGTCTGCCGCCGCGATGGGGCCCCCGATCCTGAGCCGGACGACAAACCGCCGCCGCAGGCCGCGCTGGATCCGGCCCGCCGCCAGTACCCGTGACACAGGCCCCCTTCCGCCTCCGGGCGGTAGGGGGCCCTTTCGCCATGCTCCAGGTCACGTAATGGCGCGTACACCGACCCCTACTAGGGTCGGCGAATGATTCGCACCATCGCATTCGACGTAGGCGAGACCCTCGTCCGTGACGACCGCTACTGGGCATCGTGGGCCGACTGGCTCGGCGTGCCACGCCACACCGTGTCAGCACTCGTCGGTGCCGTCGTCGCGCAGGGCAAGGACAACGCCGAAGCGCTGCGCCTGATCTGGCCGCACATCGATGTCGATGCCGAGTATCGGGCCCGCGAGGCCGCAGGCAGGGGCGAGCATCTCGACGAAAGCGACGTGTACGAGGACGTACGGCCTGCGCTCACGGCCCTCCGTGCGGCAGGCTTCCGCGTCATCGTCGCGGGCAACCAGACCACCAAGGCTGGCGAGTTGCTGCGGAGCCTTAGCCTGCCCGCGGACATCATCGCGACCTCCGGGGAATGGGGCGTAGCAAAGCCGGACCCGGTCTTCTTCGAGCGGCTCGTCGCCGAGGCCGGCGTCCCGGCCGAGGAAATCCTCTACGTCGGCGACCACCCGCAGAACGACACACTGCCCGCGCGGGCCGCTGGACTACATGCAGCGCATCTTCGTCGCGGCCCGTGGGGGCACCTGTGGGCAGATGACCCACGGCTTTCAGAGGGGGCGAACTATCGTCTCGACTCGCTCATGGACCTCGTGGACATCCTCGTCCCCTGAACGGCAACGAATCGGCCCCGCTTGCGTGTGGCAAGCGGGGGCCGTTCGCGCACCAACGCGTGATCACGCGGGTACGGTTCGAAGTGGACGCCTCGAACTGGAGCAAGTATGTCCGTCCTTGACGAAGGACACGTCGGGAAGCGCATCGCCGCCGCGCGGAAGGCGAAACGTCTACGCCAAGCCGACCTAGCTCGCGAGGCGTTCCTGTCGCTGGCGATGGTTAAAGCGATCGAGCGAGGGGCCCGGACACCGAGCGATACCACCCTCGAAGCGATCGCCGCGGCGCTCGGCGTGGACCCGACGCAGCTCCTGTCCTCCTTCACCGGCACGGAACGGCGCGTGCATGCCGCACTGCCCGACGTGTCAGCGAGCATCGCCGCCTACGACGTTCCTCTCGGCCCCCCGAGCCGCAGCCTCGAAGAGCTACAGCGAGCGGTCGACGAAGCGGTGCACTGGCGGCTCGCCGCTCAATACAGCCTGATCGCCCAGCACGCCCCGGCGCTCCTCCGTGACACACTCGCCGCTTTCCACACGGCCCCCGACCAGCGGGTTGCCGCCCGCCTCTTGGTGGCAGCCGCTCGGTCCGCGGACGCGGTGGCCTATAAGTTCGGGGCTCGCGACCTCTCCGCTCGGCTCGTTGAGCTGATGCGGTGGGCGGCCCCACATGCCGAAGACCCGCTTCTGTCCGCGTCCGTCGCGTACGTGCGCACCGAGATCTTCTTCACCGCCCGCGCGCACGAGGCTGGCGCTCTCGCGCTGGAGGCCGCAGTCGACGCAGTGCCCACGTTCTTCAGCGCGAACGCGGTAGCAGCCCGCGGTGCCCTGCACATGCGGGCCGCCGTCATCACAGGCCGAGACGGCAACGCAGACGCCGCCGACACGCACCTCGCTGAGGCCCGGCGCCTGGCGCAGCTCGTCCGCGAAGGTACGTACCTCGGTACCGCCTTCGGCCCTGAGTCCGTACGCGTGCACGAAGTGTCCGTAGCGGTAAGCCTCGGCCACGACCACATCGACCGAGCATTCACCATCGCGCGACAGTGGGCACCTTCCACTGCCCTGCCTGCCGAGCGCCGGTCCGGCTTCTGGATCGAGCTGGCCCGGGCGCAGCTGTGGGGTAACCGCTTCGACGACGCCTTTGAGTCGCTGAAGGTGGCTCGGTTGATCGCACCGCAGCACACGCGTAAACACCCGTGGGCTAAGGAAACGTCCGCGACGCTCCTGCGGTTGAAGCGCGCAGACGAGGAGTCTCTCCACCACTTCGTGGACTGGATTGGCGCCGTCTGACGCAACAGCATTCGGGGATACAGGTTGTATCCCTTACTCCTCCCTCCAGCGCCCATGATCTGTGCATCAACGCGACGACACAGGTCAGGGGCCCGAGGATGAGTCAGATGACGCGCGAGAAGCCGCTCGTTGTGCCTGTGGAAGAGGTGAGTATCGCCCGCCTTCACGGGCTGGCGTGGGACGGCGGCGCCGTCTCCCAGGCCCTTGGGCAGGCCGGGGTAGTCCGCGACGACTCGGGACGGGAGCGGCCGCTGATGAAGCGCGGCAGCTGCGGAGCGGGGGTCAGGCGATGACCACCCCCAGAGGTGTCCCGGCAGCATTCGACTGGCTGGCGCGCGCCCTGGGGGAACCCGCGCAGGCCCGGCGCGAGTGGGCAGAGACCGGGGTGGCAATGCTCCCGTGCGGCCGACGGTTCGACGCGGTCCGTCTGCCCGAGCGTCTCGTGCACGCAGCGGTGCGCAGCACCGACCCCCAGGAGGTCGCGGCGCGGCTCGCGCAGAGCCTCAACGGTCCCGTGATCTACGACGGCCGCACGATGGGCGGCACGTACTACGCCCTGACGAGACCTCGTCGCAAGGGGGCATGGCGGCACCAGGACGTCGCCCCCTGGCTGGGGACTGACACCTACCTCGGCGTGCCGAAGCTCACCCGCACCGAACCGCCCGGCACGCACTGGGTGGTGGCGCCCCGCTACGAGGGGGATCTGTGCGAGCCTCTCGCCGTGGAGGCCCTCAGCCGCATCGGCCGCAGCGCCGCCGAGGGGGCAGAGCAATGCTGACGGAACGGACGCCCGAGGAGCGCCGGGAGCAGGAGACATACGAGCTGCTCCTCGCTCACCTCGACGGATGCGGGCCCTGCCAGACCCTGACGGACTGCGAGGAAGGCGGGAGGATCCGGCGCGCACTCCGTGCCGCCCGGATGGTCGCTCACCACGCCGACGGGGGCACCAGGACGCCGGAGGCAGACGCATGATGACGCCCCTGGGCGCCAGCCCGCCCCGGTGCGGCAGCTGCGGGCACACGGTGCCCGGCGGCTCTGCGGAAAGAGTGGTGCGGCAGTGAGCGGGGCAGAGCCGGGCCCGACGCTCGTCCCGTGCGCGCCGTGCCTGCGGCAGCTCCTCACCGCGGACCCCGCAGATCCGCACCCCTGCACCTCGGTCGCGCTGCTCGGCATCGAACGAGGACCCAGCGTTGACGATCCCGAGATCAAGCGAGACTGCTTCTACTTCCCGGAAGACGGCTGGTGTCCGTGCCCCTGTCAGCAGCAGCGCTTCGAGGAGAGCGATGCGCTGAAGGCCGCGCGAGCCCAAGCACGAGCGGGGGCCCGCGATGAGTGAGGGCACACGCTTCTGCTGGCGCTGCGACGAGCCGATCACCGCGGGGCAGCCCGTTGTGACGGCTGTGAAGCTCTCCATCTCGGCCGGCGGCTCAACCGTCGTCCTACACAAGGACTGCCCGAAGCGGCCCGCGTACGTCCGCCGCACCCCTTAGCCCCCCGGCTGCGGCCTCGTCGGGAGCGCTGCGGATCCGGGAAGGGAGGCCCACCCCACGTCGGTCAAGGGGCGGGCCGCCATCGACACCTTCGCGCCCCGTGTGAATGGAGTGGAGACGTGTGTCTTCTGCACGCACTGCAGTCCCGGGAGGTTCCGGTGTGAGATGACGGCGGCACCTCGGCGTGATGCCCAGACCCCGCAGCGCCGAGGCTGTTGCCGTTCCTTGCCCCTCTACCTGGGCGGATGTCATTTAGCCCTGCGGTCTGGCATATGCCGCAGGGCTAGAGGTACGGTCGGTAATAGAACAAACGTTCACTCGAACGGGCGATGCCCTGAAGCGGAGCGACCTGTTACACATAGGTAGGTAGATCACCCCCCGCCACGAACGTGCCGGCCCGTTCAACAGGTCCCCCCTCACGGCGGTCCGGCACTTGGGGCCGCCCCCGTGCGCTTCGGCGCACGGGGGCGGTCTGCGTGTGCGACCCCCGCGGACTGCGGCCCTACCTGCGGAAACGCGAAGATCGTTTGGGAGGAATTCGGGAGATCAACTCCGGTAGTGAGGGTGTAGCGAGGCTGTCTGGACGCGTAGCCAGAGTGCACACAACGAAGGCCCAGGACCGGAGACTTGCTCCGTGACCTGGGCCTTAGCCGTTCTGACCTGGTGCCCCCGGCAGGATTCGAACCTGCGACACCCGCTTTAGGAGAGCGGTGCTCTATCCCCTGAGCTACGAAGGCGGGGATCCGTCGGATGCGTGTTGCGTGCCTCCGGCAGTTCCGTGGTGGAGCGGGTCTGTCCGTGCCACCGCCGACAGTGTAGCGGGTGGAGATTTGGGGGGCGGGGGCTCCTGGGAGGGGAGGGGGTACTCCCGCGGTTTCCCTCGGTTCCTCTGCGGCGGGGTGGGGCCGCGAGTGTCAGTTCGTGGATCCCGTCGGGGTCGGTTCCGCCGTCATGGCTGCCAGCTGGCGGGGGCGGTGCGTCAGGACCAGGGGGGCCTCGTCCGTGATCGCCACCGTGTGTTCGGAGTGGGCCGTGCGGGAGCCGTCCGCCGAGCGGATCGTCCAGCCGTCCTTGTCGAAGACGATTTTGTTCGTGCCGCGGGCGAACCACGGCTCGATGGCGATCGTCAGGCCGGGGCGGAGCTTCCAACCGCGGCCCGGGCGGCCGTCGTTGGGGATGTGCAGGTCCTCGTGCATCGTGCGGCCGATGCCGTGGCCGCCGAACTCCAGGTTGACCGGGTAGCCGTACTCCTTGGCCACCGCGCCGATCGCCGCCGAGATGTCGCCGAGTCGGTTGCCTGGCAGGGCCACCTTGATCGCGGCGTCCAGCGCGACCTCCGTGGCCTCGATCAGCCGTACGTCCTTCTCGTCGGGGGTGCCGACGATCACGGTGTGGGCCGAGTCCGCCGCCCAGCCGTCGATCATCACGGCCATGTCCATGGTCAGCACATCGCCGTCGCGCAGCTTGTACCGGTGCGGCAGGCCGTGCAGCACCGCGTCGTTCACCGAGAGGCACACCACGTTGCGGAAGGGGCCCTCGCCGAACGAGGGCGCGTAGTCCCAGTAGCAGGAGACCGCGCCGCGCTCCTTGATCCGGCGGCGGGCGTGGTGCTCCAGGTCCATCAGGTCGACGCCCACCGCCGCGAGGTCGCCGAGCTCCTCCAGTACCTCGCCGACGAACCGGCCGGTCACATGCATCCGCTCGATGTCCTTGGGCGACTTGTGCTCGATCACTGTTGTCCTCTTCTTCCCCGGAGCCCCGACAGCCTCAACCTTGACCTTGGTGGTCGGTATATTTATACCAGGGGGGGCGGTAGGGAAGGGAGGGGTGAGGGGTTCGTGGCGGTTGTTGAGGGGATCGGCGCGTGCCTACCATGTCCGCATGGTTCGCCATCCGCTCGCCCCCGAACAGATCGAGGCCGGACGACGCCTCGGGGCCGCACTGCGCGTCGCCCGGGCCGGGCGCAGCCCCGTCGACGTGGCCCTCGCGGCCGAGATCTCGCCGGAGACCCTCCGCAAGATCGAGACCGGGCGGCTGCCCACGCCGGCCTTCGGCACCATCGTGCGTCTCAGTGAGGTGCTCGGCGTTCCGCTCGCCGAGCTCGCCCGGGTGTGGCGGGTGGATCCGGGTGCCGGTGCGGCTGTGACCGCGACTGTGACCGGGGGTGCGGGTGCGGGCTCGGGTCCCGAGGGGATCCGTCCGGGCCTCGGTGTTCGGCCGGCTCTGAGTGAAGCTTCCTGACCCTGACCCTGGCCCTGGCTCTGACCCGAGTCCCGTTCGGCCCGTGGCCCGCCCTGGTCGCTACTCGATGACCAGCTCCACCGGGATGTTGCCGCGCGTCGCCTTCGAGTAGGGGCAGAAGGCGTGCGTCTTCTTCAGGAGGTCCTCGCCCGCGGCGCCCTGCAGGTGCTCCGGAAGCTCGGCCCGCATCACCACGGCCAGGCCGAAGCCGCCGTCCGTGTCCTTGCCGATGCTTACCTCGGCCGTCACCGAGACATCCGTGACGTCGATCTTCTCCTGGCGGGCGATGTTGCCCATCGCGCTCGCGAAGCAGGCCGCGTAACCGGCGGCGAAGAGCTGCTCCGGGTTGGTGCCCCGGCCGTCGCCGCCCAGGGCCACGGGGAAGCCGAGCTGCAGGTCGATCTGGCCGTCCGAGCTGACGGCGCGGCCCTCGCGGCCGTTGGCGGTGGCTACTGCGGTGTACAGGGCTGCTTCCATGGTGGCCATTCCATCCTCTTCGAGTGGTTCGCGAGTGGTTCGCGAGGAGCTCGCGAGCGGTTCGCGTCCCCGGCGGGAGCTCGCGAGTTGTTCGCGTCCCCGGCGGGGTTCGGGTGCGGTCATCAGTAGAGCACCCTATTGAGTTGCGTGCAACTTAGTTGTGCACAACTCAATGGGATGCTGTTGTAGCCTTTGTGTATGGATGACGTACGTGACGAGGACCTTCTCCGGCTCGACGAGCAGATCTGTTTTTCGCTGCACGCCGCCGCGCGGGCCTTCAACGGCGTCTACCGCACCGCGCTCAAGGGGCTCGGGCTCACCTATCCCCAGTACCTCGTGATGCTGGTGCTCTGGGAGCATGGCGAGCTGCCCGTCAAGAAGATCGGGGAGCGGCTGCGGCTCGACTCCGGCACGTTGTCGCCGCTGCTCAAGCGGCTGGAGGCGGCCGGTCATGTGGAGCGGCGGCGGAGCGTGGAGGACGAGCGGTCCGTGACCGTGCGGCCCACCGGGCAGGGGCTCGCGCTGCGCGAGAAGGCGCGGGCCGTGCCCCGGGCCATCGCCGAGTCCAGCGGCATGTCCCTGGCGGAAGTGCGGGATCTGCGCTCCCGGCTCAACGCGCTGACCGAAGCGCTCGACGGTGCCGACGCCGAGCGCGTCTTCGGTGATTGTGTGCGGTGACACGCGCCGCCGCGAAAGCGGCTGGGTGGGGCGCCGCGAAAGCGGCTGAGGCGGCGCCTACGCCTCCTGTGCGAACACCGCCTACGCCTCCCCTGCGAACACCGCCTCCGTCGTCGTCACCATCGCGCACTTGCCCGCCGCCCAGCGCAGCGCCATCGCGTGGTCGTCCGCGGAGAAGTCCGCCACCGCGTCGGCCACCAGGAACGCCTGGATGTCCCGCATCCACGCGTCGCAGGCCGTCATCAGTACGCCGATGTGGGCGTAGATCCCGGTGATGATCAGCTGGTCGCGGCCCTGTTCGCGCATCCGCTCCAGGAGGTCCGTGCGGACGAAACCGCTGTACTTCCACTTGGTGAGGACCGTCTCCGCGGGCGCTGGGCCGATCTCCTTCGCGATCGCCGCCGCGTGCGCGTCGTCGGGCAGCCCCGGGCCCCAGAAGTCCTGTTGGAGCCCGCGCTCGGCGGGGCTCTGGTCGCCGGGCTGCGCGGTGTGCAGGACCGGGACGCCGAGGCGGGTCGCCGTTTGCTTCAACTCCCTCACGTGCGAGAGGAGTTCTGGTACCGGTGGCGCCGTTCGGTCGTACGCCGAGAGGAAGTAGTTCTGCAGGTCGTGCACGAGGAGTACGGCGCGGGACGGGTCTGCCTTCCAATCCACGCGGTTCGCCGGCAGCTCGTCGGGTGACGGCATGGGGTAGGGGGTGATGGCGGGGAGAGCCATGGTGGCGGGCGTTCCGTTCGGGTGAGGGGGATTTACGAGGTGGGGGAGGTGGGGGATGCAGGGGAGGCCTGCGTCTGGGATGACGCGGCCCTCAGGGCCTTCTTGGAGATCTTGCCTACGCCCGTCTGCGGGAAGGCCTCCACGAACTCGACGCGGTCCGGCACCTTGTACGCGGCAAGGCCCCTCTCGCGTACGAACTTCCGCACGGCGGCCGGTCGCAGCGGCTCCGCGTCCGCGCGCAGGATCACGTACGCGCAGGTCCGCTCGCCCAGATACGCGTCCGGCTCGGCGACCACGTTCGCGTCGTGCACGGACGGGTGCGCGAGGATGTGGTTCTCCACCTCCTCGGCCGCGATCTTCTCGCCGCCCCGGTTGATCTGGTCCTTCGCCCGGCCCTCGACGACGATGTGGCCGGTCTCCGTGAGGCGTACGACATCGCCCGTGCGGTAGAAGCCGTCCGCCGTGAAGGAACGGGCATTGTGCTCCGGGGCCTTCCAGTAGCCGCGGATCGTGTACGGGCCACGGGTGAGGAGGTGGCCCGTCTCGCCCGTCGGCAGGTCGATGTCCTCGTCGTCGACGACGCGGATCTCGTCGTCCGGGGAGATGGGACGGCCCTGCGTCGTGACGATCGTCTCCGGGGAGTCGTCCAGGCGCGTGTAGTTGACCAGGCCCTCCGCCATACCGAAGACCTGCTGCAACGTGCAGCCGAGCGCCGGCTTCACCCGGCGCGCCGCCTCCTCGCTGAACTTCGCGCCGCCGACCAGGAGCACCTCCAGGCTGCTCAGGTCGTACGCCGTGGCCGGCGCCGCCTCCGTCCAGAGCAGGGCCAGCGGCGGGACGAGGCCCGTGATGGTGACTCCCTCGGCCTCGATGAGGGGGAAGGCCACCTCGGGGCTTGGCTGCGGGCAGAGCACGACGCGGGCGCCCGCGTACAGCGCGCCGAGCGAACCTGGCGAGGACAGCGGGAAGTTGTGGGCCGCGGGGAGGGCCACGAGGTAGACGCTGTCCTCGTCGACCGCGCAGAGTTCGTTCGAGCCGCGCAGTGAGTAGATGTAGTCGTCGTGGGTGCGCGGGATCAGCTTCGGGACGCCGGTGCTGCCGCCGGAGAGCTGGAGGAACGCCAGGTCGGATGGGGCGGATGGGGCGGGTGGGGAGAGTGGGGTCGGGGCCGGGGCCGTGGTCGGCTCCGTGGCTGTTCGGGGCAGGGGTGCGAAGGGGCCCGCGTCGCCTTCCGCCACGAACACGTGCTTCAGCGTGGGCAGTTCATCTATCAGCTTCGCCGCCAGGCCGCGGTAGTCGAAGCCACCGAGTTCCTGCGGGATGACGTACGCCACCGCCTCGGTGAACTCGCAGAAGTAGCGGATCTCCGTCTCGCGGTGCGCGGGCAGCGCGAAGACCGGGAGCGCGCCGATGCGGAACAGGGCGAAGACTGTCTCGAAGAACTCGGCGATGTTGGGCAGTTGGACGACCACCTTGTCGCCCTTGCCGATGCCCCGAGCGAGCAGTCCCGCCGCCAACTGGTCTGCTCGGCAGTCCAGTTCGCCGTACGCCCAGCGGCGCGGCGTCGGTCCGCCGGGGTCCACGATCGCGACCCGCTCCGGGTGCTCGGCCGCGCGCTCGCGCAGCATCTGCCCGAAGGTTTCGCCCCGCCACCAGCCCGCCGCTCGGTAGCGGTCGGCGAACTCCTTCGGCCAGGTGGGGGTTTCTGGGATTCTTGGAGTGCTCACAGCTCTACCCCCACCGCGTTCAGGAACGTACGGAACTTCGCGCCCGTCTCCGCCGTCTCCGCCGCCGGGTCCGACGCCGCGACCACGCCCGCGCCCGCGTACAGCCGCAGACTTCGCTCCTCGGCCTCGGCGCAGCGGATCGTCACGACCCACTCGCCGTCGCCGTTCGCGTCGCCCCAGCCGACCACGCCCGTGAAGAAGCCGCGGTCGAACGGTTCCGTCTCGCGGATCACCTCGCGTGCGGTCGCCGTCGGCGTGCCGCAGACCGCGGGGGTGGGGTGCAGCGCACAGGCCAGTTCGAGGGCGGACGCGTCGGGGGTGGTGAGCGTGCCGGTCACCGTGGTGGACAAGTGCCACATCGTCGCGGTGCGGACGAGGGTGGGGCGGGGCGGGACGGTCAGGTCCGTGCAGAAGGCGGCGAGTGCCTGGTGGACGCCGTCCACCACCACGGAGTGTTCGTGCAGGTCCTTGGCCGACTCCAGGAGCGCGGCGGCGCGGCGCACGTCCTCGCCGAGGTCGTCGCTGCGCGGCGTCGAACCGGCGAGGGGGTTCGCGACGACCTGCCGGCCCCGGCGCGAGACGAGCAGTTCGGGGCTGGCGCCGATGAGGGTGCGGCCCGGCACCGTCGGCAGGGCGAAGGTGTAGCCGCCGGGGTCGCGGCGGGCCAGGCGCTGGAGCATCGCGGGGAGGTCCAGCTTCGTGGGCGCGGTGAGTTCGATGGTGCGGGCCAGGACGACCTTGCTGAAGTCGCCGCGCCACATGCGCTCCACGGCGGCGGCCACGCCCGCGCCGTACTCCTCGGGCGAGGGCACCGGGCGGAGCTGCCAGTCTGCGGGGTCCGGGGTCTCGGTGGGCAGCGCGATCAGGGGGTCCGCGGCGAGTGGGGGCGCGGTGCGCAGGGTCTCGGGGACGGTGAGTGCGGCGGGCGCCGTGGGGTCGAAGGGGACCGCGCCGACGACGTGCGGCTCGTTGATTCCGGCGCGGCTCGCGTCGGCCAGGGTGGCGGCTACGCGTGTCGGCAACGGTCTTTCGTCGTGCGGTACTTCGGCGTGCGGGGTGGTGGTGAGCAGGGTGCGGGTCGGGGTGGCCAGGAAGCGGGCCCCGGGGGTGTAGGCGGCGAGGAGCGTGGTGGCGGCTCCTACGGCGGGGTGGGCCTGCTCGGCCGTCGTGACGTGAGTGGCTACCTCGGGTGCCGTCGACACGGGGGCTCCAATTCTCAGGTGGGGCTTGGGTGGGAGGGTGCGGGTGGGGGTGCGGGTGTGGCCTGGGCTGGCAGGTGTGGGTGCGGGTGTGGGTACGGGTGTGGGTACGGGTGTGGCCTGGGCGGGCAGGTGCGGGCGCGGGGTGCTTAGTGCGGGTGCGGGTGCGGGTGCGGGTGCGGGTGTGGCCTGGGCGGGCAGGTGTGGGTGCGGTGGGGCGCGTGAACGGTGGGTGGGGGCGCGGGGGCGCCGGCGGGTGCGGCGCTCTTGGGCCGGGGTGTCGTGGGGCGGGGCCGCGGTGGGTATGTGCGTACTCGCCATCCCTGCGCCACGTCGTACGGACAAAGGCGGCACAGTGGGCTCGGTGCTCCGTTCGCACATACCCCCCACGGCCCCTCGCGCGCGCTTCCCCCGCATGCGGGCCGGTGGCGTGTCAGCGCAGTGTTGCGCCGCCGTCGACGTACAGCTCCTGCAGCGTGATGTGCCTGGCGCGGTCCGACGCCAGGAACAGCACCGCGTCGGCGATGTCCTGCGGGGCGGCCATGCGGCCGAGGGGGATGCCCGTGCGGTACGTCCGCAGGTCGCCGTCGAGGACGGTGGGTGGGGGCTCGGGTGCCGAGTCGTCGGGCCAGAGCGCGCGTTGCATCGCCGTGTCCGTGGTGCCGGGTGCCACGACGTTGCAGCGCACGCCGCTGCGGGCGACCTCCAGGCCCAGGCACTTGGTGAAGGCCGCTGCCGCCGCCTTGGACGCGGCGTACGCGGCCATGCCGGTGCGGGGGATTCCGGCGGCGTTGGAGCCGACGGTGATGATGCAGCCGGAGCCGCGCGCCGTCATGTGGGAGGCGGCGGCGCGCGAGGTGTGGAGGACGCCGGTGGTGTTCACGGCGAAGGTGTCGGCCCAGTCCGCGTCGGTCAGGTCGGCGACGGCGGAGCTGCGGAGGATGCCCGCCACGTTCACGAGGAGGTCGAGGGCGCCGTGGTCGCGGATGGTGTCGGCGACGACGGTGTTCACCGCGGCCGCGTCGGTGACGTCCATGACGCGGGGGGTGATCGTGCCGGGGGCCGTCCTCGACTCGGCGGCCAGTTCGTCGATGCCGTGCGCGTCGCGGTCGGTGGCGACTACGTGCGCGCCCCGGGCGGCGAGCGTGGCGGCGACCGCGGCGCCGATGCCCTGGCCCGCGCCGGTCACCAGAGCCGTACGCCCGGCGAACTCGCCATCGGCATGCGACTCGTTCGGTATGTGCTCTGGCATGGTGTGAGCCACCTCCCCGCTGTTTAGGTAAGGCTAACCTAATGTACGGCCTCGTTCGTGAGGTTGGGGGGTGTGCCGCCGCGTGGCATGTGTTACCTTCCGAGTGGTACGTGTGAACGCCCCGTCCTGGGTGCCCGTACCGTCACCCCTCTCCCGGTTTTCGGGATCTCGTAGTTCTCGGGGCCTCCCGGGGGCTGTCAGGCCGTTTCGGCCTTCTTTATTCACTGCTCGCCGCAGTTCTCTTTCCGCCCGTCGTACGGGGCGTGTCCATCGCCGTCCCGCCGGGCCTTCTCCCGCGCATGTCGCGAAAGGACCCTCGTTATGACTGTCACCACGGCCATTCAGCCCTCGCCCGTCGTCCGTACCGCCCCTTCGGGAGTCGAGTCCACAACTGCTGTTGCTTGTAAGGGGGTTCTTGATATCGGGCGTGACGGTCGCGGGTTCCTCCGTGGTCCCGCTTGCCTGCCCGAGCCCGGTGACGTGCAGGTCTCTGCCGCCGTCATCCGTCAACTCGCTCTGCGTAACGGCGACTTCGTCGAGGGCGTCTGCGGGCGGCCCCGCGTGCTCGCCGGGGCCGAACGGGTCAACGGGCGACCGATCGGCACCCTGCGTGCCCGGCCGTGCTTCGGGGACCTCACCCCGCTGCACCCCCGCGAGCGGATCCGTCTGGAGACCGCCGGCGGGCCGCTCGCCGGCCGGCTCCTCGATCTCGTCGCACCCGTCGGCAAGGGGCAGCGCGGGCTCATCGTCGCCCCGCCGCACACCGGCAAGACCGTGCTGCTCCAGCAGATCGCCGCGGCCGTCGCCCGGAACCACCCCGAGTGCCACCTCATGGTCGTCCTCCTCGACGAACGGCCCGAGGAGGTCACCGACATGCGGCGTTCGGTCCGCGGCGAGGTGCTCGCCTCGACCTTCGACCGGCCCGCCAAGGAGCACATCGCCCTCGCCGAACTCGCCGTCGAGCGGGCCAAGCGCATGGTCGAGGACGGGCGTGACGTCGTCATGCTCTTCGATTCGCTGACGCGGCTGTGCCGCGCGTACAACAACGCGGCCTCCAGCGGGGGCCGCACCCTCAGCGGTGGTGTCGACGCCGCCGCCGTGCAGGGGCCGAAGCGGCTCTTCGGGGCGGCGCGCCTCGCCGAGGAGGGCGGTTCCCTGACGATGCTCGCCACCGCGCTCGTCGAGACCGGGTCGCGCGCCGACGACTACTACTTCGAGGAGCTGAAGAGCACCGGGAACATGGAGCTGCGGCTCGACCGGTCCATCGCGGCGCGGCGCGTCTACCCTGCCGTCGACGTCACCCCGTCCGGCACCCGGCGTGAGGAACTGCTGTTGTCGGAGGGTGAGTTGACGGCCGTGCGCGGGTTGCGGCGGGTGCTGCGCGACCGGGACGGGCAGGGCGCCCTTGAGGTGCTGCTCGAACAGCTCAGGAAGACGCCGGACAACGCCGCGTTCCTGCGCCAGGTGCGCCAGACCGTCCCGGGTGCGACGCAACCCCGTACGGGCGCCGCGAGTGCTACGGACGCGTGACGGCCACGCGGTATTTGCCGTCGTCGTCGATCCCCGCCACCGTCACCCGCACCCCCGTCTTGCGGTCCGTGAAGGTCTCGCCGACGCCGTACGTCGCGTCGGACAGCTCGGCGTGGACGTTGGGGCGGCGCGTGCAGCCGCCGCTCTCGGGTGTCGCGTCGGAGACGGTGATCGGGCCGTGGCCCGTGTCGATCTCCGCGTCCACGCGGTAGACCAGGACACCCGGCTTGCAGACCACCTCGTCGTTGCCGCCCTGGGTGCGGGCCTCGATCGCGTACCCCGACTTCTCGTTCAGCGGGACGAAGGCCAGCTTCGTGCCGCCCTTCTCGGCCAGTGGCGACAGGACGTGCTCGCTCGTGCCGGGCTTCGCGGCGCAGCCCACCTGGTCGTCGTCGAGCCAACCCAGCTTCCACTTGTGCCAGGCCAGCAGGTCGTTGTTGGCGCCCCAGTCCTCGCTCATGATGTCCCAGTGGCCCGCCGCGCCGCCGCCCTCCTGCGTGTAGAGGTCGGGCAGGCCGAAGACGTGGCCGTTCTCGTGCGGCAGTACGCGGTAGCCCGTCTCGCGGTAGCTGCCGGAGCCGTCGTCCTGGCGGCTGTAGACGAACGACGCGTTGGAGACCGGGACGCCGTCCGCGACCGGCGCCTCGTGGTTTCCCGCGAAGGTCACCGACAGGACGGTGTCGAGGGCGGAGGGGCCCGCGTTCGGGGTGATCAGGACGTTCACGACGTCGTACGAGCGGAAGTCCACCTCCGGGTCGGCGACCGCCACGATGTCCTGGACGAGCGTGCGGTAGCCGGGATCGAAGGGGGCGCCGCGCTGTATGCCGTACTCGGCGAAGCTCTTGGGCATCCGCAGCCAGTTCGGCAGCGGGGTTTCGGGCCGGTAGTCGAGGCGTCCGTACGAGCTCGTCCTGAACCACTGGGAGGTCTGCGGGAAGAACTCCGCCAGGCGCTCCTGCGCACTGCCCTGGCCGGGCGCGTCGGAGAAGTCGATCAGGAGGTTCAGGGCGCGGACGGTGCCGGTGGAGCGTGCGTACCCGGCCGGTGTCGGTATGCCCTCCGTCATCTGCACGCCCATCGTCCCGCTGATCATGCAGGGGCTGAGGGCGGCGCTGCGGGCCAGGGCGGCCGGGCCGGAGGTGCTCGGCGAGTCCGCCATGAGGCGTCCGGTGCTCGCCGACGTGGTGATCGCGAGGGTGAGGGCCGCCACGGAGGCGAGGGCGGCGCTGCGGCGAGCGGAGCGTATCTGCCTCCGGGTCGGCTGCTGCATGCATGGCCTTCCGCTCCGCGGCAGCCACCGGTCCCGGCTGCACCCTGTCCGATCACCCTGTGCCGGGGGGTGCGCGGGCGCTCGCTGAGTGGCCCGATCGTGGGTTTTTCCGAGCGAGGTGATGTGTGACTCAGGTCACGTGGGAATGTGGGCCGCGTGGGAAATATCCGGGGACTCTCTCCCCGTTTAGACCTGCGTACGTGCGAAACGGGGAATCTCTCCCCGCATCGCCGGAGCCCGACCATTGAAGGAGCAGCCGTGGACACCGCCACCGCCCCGCAGCGCCGAGTCGCCCGCCCGCGGGCCGACGCCCTGCGCAACCGGGAGCGGATCGTCGCCGCCGCACGCGAGATGTTCGTGGAGTACGGAGCGGACGTACCCCTCGACGAGGTCGCGCGCCGGGCCGGCGTCGGCAACGCCACGGTCTACCGCCACTTCGCCGACCGCGGCGAACTGGTCCGCCAGGTCGTCCGTACGGTGATGGAGCGCGTCACGGCCCTCGCCGAACAGGGCATCGCCACGGCGGACGCCGACGGCGCAGCCGCGTTCGGGGCGCTGCGTACCTTCGTGCACGCCGCGGCCGAGGAGCGGATCGGCGCCATGTGCCCGATGCTGTCCCCCGACTTCGACCCCTTCCACCCCGAACTGCTCGACGCCCGCGAGCAGTTGGAGCTGTCCATCGAAGGCCTCATGGAGCGGGCCCGCGCGGCCGGGCAACTGCGCACCGACATCGCCGTCGGGGACCTGATGGTCGCCCTCTCCCAGCTCACCCGGCCGCTGCCGGGCACGGCCTGCCCGAGCATGGACGGCTTCATCCACCGCCATCTGCAGCTGTTCCTTGACGGCCTGATGGCGCCCGCCCGGTCCGAGCTGCCGGGGGAGGCGGCCACGCTGGGCGACCTCCGGCAGGACCACTGCTCGACCAATGACTCGACCAATGACTGATTTCTGACCTACTGCTGCTGACCTCACGCTTCGCACATTTCGTACCGCTAGGTGGCTACTCCCATGTCTGAAACAGCTCTCAAGCCCGACTCGGGGCCCGACAACAACCGCTGGAGAGCGCTCGTCTTCATCGCTCTCGCGCAGCTGATGGTCGTGCTCGACGCGACCATCGTGAACATCGCGCTGCCCTCCGCCCAGCAGGACCTCGGCATATCCGACGGCAACCGCCAGTGGGTCATCACGGCCTACGCGCTCGCCTTCGGCGGCCTGCTGCTCTTCGGTGGCCGCATCTCCGACCTGTGGGGCCGCAAGCGCACCTTCGTGACCGGCCTGGTCGGCTTCGCCGCGGCCTCCGCGCTCGGCGGCGCCGCGACCAGCGAGGCCATGATGCTGGGCGCCCGCGCCCTGCAGGGCGTCTTCGGCGCGCTGCTCGCGCCCGCCGCCCTCTCCCTGCTCGCGGTGATGTTCACCGACGCCAAGGAGCGCGCCAAGGCCTTCGGCATCTACGGCGCGATCGCCGGTGGCGGCGGCGCCGTCGGCCTGATCCTCGGCGGCTTCCTCACCGAGTACCTGAACTGGCGCTGGACCTTCTTCGTGAACATCCCGTTCGCGGTCGTCGCCGCGCTCGGCGCGTACTTCGTCATCCGTGAGCCGGCCGGTGGCCGCAACCGTTCCCCGCTCGACATCCCCGGCGTGGTCCTCTCCACCCTCGGCCTGGTCGCGCTGGTCTACGGCTTCACCCGCGCCGAGTCCGAGGGCTGGTCCGACTCCGTGACCATCGCCATGTTCGTCGCGTCCGCCGTGCTGCTCGCCGCGTTCGTCCTCACCGAGGCCAAGGTCAAGTCGCCGCTGCTGCCGCTGCGCGTCCTGACCGAGCGCAACCGCGGCGGCGTCTACCTGTCGCTCGGCCTCGCGATCATCGCGATGTTCGGCCTGTTCCTGTTCCTCACGTACTACCTCCAGATCGTGAAGGGGTACTCGCCGGTCAAGACCGGCTTCGCCTTCCTGCCGATGATCGTCGGCATGATCACGGGCTCCACGCAGATCGGCGCCCGGCTGATGACCCGCGTACCGCCGCGGCTGCTCATGGCCCCGGGCTTCCTGCTCGCCGCCCTCGGCATGCTGCTCCTGACGCAGCTGGAGATCGGCACCTCGTACGCCGGTCTGATCCTGCCCGCGCAGCTGATGCTGGGCCTCGGCATGGGTACGGCGTTCATGCCCGCCATGTCCCTGGCCACGCACGGCGTCGAGGCCCGTGACGCCGGTGTCGCCTCCGCGATGGTCAACACCTCGCAGCAGGTCGGCGGCGCCATCGGCACGGCCCTGCTCAACACCATCGCCGCCTCGGCGACCACCGCGTACCTCACGGACCACGCGGCCGGCGCGACCAACCCGAAGCTGCTCCAGGCCCAGGCCATGGTCGAGGGGTACACCAGCGCCATCTGGTGGGCGGTCGGCATCCTGGCCGCCGCGTCGCTGATCGCGGCGACCTTCGTCAACACCGGCCACCAGGGCGGCACGTCGGCTCCGGCCGACTCGTCGGACGGTGTCGAGGACGAGGTCAGGATTCCGGTGATGGCCCACTGATCCGGGCCGGCTTGATCCGGGCGGATCCGAAAGACAGGCCCTAGCGGAGCCAGGGGAGGTCTGCCCCGGCCTCCTTCGGCTGGAGTCCCTCGGCGACGATCGTCATGATCTCGCCGAGGGACTTCTGCTGTTCCGGGGTGAGCCGGTCGAAGAGGGCCTTGCGGACGGCGGAGACATGGCCGGGGGCGGTCCTGCGCAGCACCTCGAACCCCTCGTCGGTGAGGATCGCCAGCTGGCCGCGCTTGTCGGAGGGGCAGTCCTCGCGGCGCACCCAGCCGCTCTTCTCCAGCCGGGCGACCGCGTGCGAGAGACGGGACCGGGTGATCTTCATGGTCCTGGCCAGTTCGGTCATCCGCAGCCGCCGCCGTGGGGCGTCGGAGAGCTGGACCAATATGCCGTAGTACATGTGCGGCATGCCCGCGTCACGCTGCAGCTGACGGTCGAGGTGGTCGTCGAGGAGAGTGGTGGCGTGGAGGTAGGCCCGCCAGACGCGCTGCTCATCGCCGTCCAGCCAGCGCGGGTCGTCGGCCGGGGAGGGGGTCGCTGCCGTATCCATGTACCCCACTGTACGAGGCCCCTTCTTGAATCTTGAACAAACCGCGCGTAGGGTGTGGATGTAAAGCTTGAGAGTTCAAGTAATGGGCGAAAGGGTGCTGGACCGCCGACCGCCCGGACCCGGAGGTGCGCGATGACCCGCATGCCCGCCCTGTACCTCAGCCACGGCGCCCCGCCGCTCGCCGACGACCCGGTCTGGCCCGGCGAACTGGCCGCCTGGTCCGCCGGGCTGCCCAGGCCCACCGCGATCCTCATGGTCTCCGCCCACTGGGAAGAGGCCCCGCTGGCCCTCTCCGCCACCGAGACGCTCCCCCTCGTGTACGACTTCTGGGGCTTCCCCCAGCACTACTACGAGGTGACCTACGCCGCGCCCGGCGCGCCCCGGCTGGCCGACTCCGTACGCAAGCTGCTGCGCGCGCCCGGCATGCCCGTGCAGGACGTGCCGGACCGCGGGCTCGACCACGGCGCGTACGTCCCGCTGGTGGAGATGTATCCGGACGCGGACATCCCCGTGCTCCAGATCTCCCTGCCGACCCTCGACCCGCGCCGCCTCATGGACATCGGCCGCAGGCTCACCCCGCTGCGCGACGAGGGCGTGCTCATCGTCGGCAGCGGCTTCTTCACGCACAATCTGGCCGCGCTGCGCCACGGCGGCGTCCCGTCCTGGTCGGCGGAGTTCGACGCCTGGGGCGAAGCGGCCCTGACGGCGGGCGACGTGGACGCGCTGCTCGACTTCGGGCACAAGTCCCCGGCCGGGCAGCTCGCCCACCCGCGCACGGAGCACTTCGCCCCGCTCTTCGTGACGCTCGGCGCGGCCGACGCCACGGGGGACATCGGCGAGCAGCGCAGTGTGATCGACGGGTTCTGGATGGGGCTGGCGAAGAGGTCGGTGCAGTTCGGGTGAGGTGGGGTGGGGTGGCGGGGTGAGGTGGGGTGGTGGGGTGGCTCGGCGGTCGTTCCGGCTCAGGCGGTGAGCGGTTCGCTCAGGTCCACGGCGCGCAGCGCCGCCGCCAGCGCTTGCTCGTCGCCCACGTCCAGGGCGGTGTCGGCCAGCTTGATCACGTGCTCGTCGCCGTGTGCCAGGGCCCGCTCGAAGACCTCCTCGGCGGTGTACGTGCCGGGTGAGGTGTACGCGACGGGGGCGTCCGGCGCGTACATCGCGGTGACCGCGGCCGACGCCGTCCACGCGGCGTGCAGGCTCGTCGCCCACAGGGTGCGGGGGAGCGCGGGCAGGGCGCGCAGCACGGCGTTGGGCGCGGTCGCCGCGTGCACCAGCATCGTCGGCTCGCCGTGGCCGTGCGTGGCGTACCGGTGGGTGGCCGCCCGTACCAGCTCGGTGAGCCGGCGCCGCGCCTCGTCGGGATCGGTCACCGCGGCGCCCCACCTCGGCAGCGCCCCGACCCGCCCGAGCCGCTCGCCGAAGCCGCCCTCCGCCCGCTCGTCGATGGGCGGCACCGCCTCCAGGGCGTCGGTCGCGCTCATGGCGCCGGGCAGCGGGGCGATGCCGGTGGCGGGGGTGTGCCGGGCCGCCCAGTAGCCGAGGCCATGCGCGAGCTCCGCCAGGCGCGGCTCGTTGGCGCCGCCCCGCTCCAGGGCGCGCACGGCGTGGCCCACCCGGATCACCGGGTGCGTGGCCGCGCCGTACAGGCCGGGGAGCAGGCGTGGCCACCAGGTGGCGAGCACGTCGCGCCAGGGCCGCGCCTCGATCTCCCGGCCGAAGTACGTGATCCAGTCGGCCGCCCGGCGCGGATCGCCGAGTGCGGCGGGCCAGTCGGCGTCGGTGACCGGTTCGACGGACGCCGGAAACTCCTCCAGGCGCGGACCGTAAAGATCAAGCCAACGATGGACGGATCCGGACTGCCCGCGCGCGGCGAGCGCCTCGACGGCCATCGGCGCGTGGTTGGAGAGCCACCCCAGGCGCTCGGGTCCGGTGGTGTGCAGCCGCTGCAGGGCTTCGTCGAGGACACCCGTGGTGTCGGGGCCGGGGTCGGTGCGGGTGTCGGAATCTGTGCCGGTCATGTGGGGACGGTAGGCGGCGGGGGTGGGGCGGGGAACGGTCTGCGGGCCTAGGCCGGGGTCGTGCGTGGGGCCTAGGACGGGGTTGCGTGCGCGCGGCCTGGGGCAGGGTTGCGTGCGTGGTCCGGGTCCGGGTGCGATTCAGGCTTGGCCGTCGAGCGGCAGCTCGTACCAGGCGACGTCCCAGTACCGCCCGAACTTCCTGCCCGCTTCCTCGTACGTCCCCACGTGACGGAACCCGAAGCGCTCGTGGAGGCGGACCGACGCCTCGTTCGGGAGGGCCACGCCCGCGTAGGCGCGGTGCAGGTCCTCGCCGCGCAGGGCGTCGAAGAGGGCCCGGTAGAGGAGCGTGCCGATGCCCCGGCCCACGGCCTCGGGGGCGCAGTACACGCTGACCTCCACGGAGGTCGAGTACGCGGGCTTCGGACGGAAAGGACTACTCGTCGCGTATCCGAGCACCCGAGAGGGGCGGAGGCCGGAATCCCGCTCCTGAGCAACCAAGAGACGGTGCGGGCCGTCTTCGGGGTGGGAGAGCAGCCAAGGGCGGCGCTCTTCCGGACGGAGGGCGACGGTGTCGAAGGTGACCGCCGTCTCACGGACGTAGTGGTTGTAGAGGTCCGTGAGGGCTTCCAGGTCGGCCTCGGCCCCCGGCCTGACCTGCGTCTCCGCACCCTCTGACAGCACCCGACCTCCGTGTGTAGCGGCACAGGGTACTGCACCGTCAGGAAAAAAGATGTGCGGCTTGGGAATTCTGTCCGGATTCCAGTCGTTGTTTCCATCGGATGCAGGGCACCCGAGGGTGTGCCATCCACCACAGAGGCCCCACCAGGGCCGACCAGGACCACCACATCGCAAGGGAGCACGCATGGCAACCCGTGCCGTCGCCCGTCGCAAGTCCGCCTCCGGCGAGACCGACGCGGCACGCAGTGTTCGCGCCGTAGGCGGGGAGATCGCCGACCGCGACCTGGTCGGCATGTACCTCGACGAGATCGCGCGTACGCCGCTGCTCGATGCCGCCAAGGAAGTGGAACTCTCCCAGGTCATCGAGGCGGGGGTGTATGCCCGGAAGATTCTGGACGGCGAGGTCGAGGACAGCCGGGTCACCGCGGGCCGCGAGGAGCTCGAAGCCCTCGTCGCCGACGGTGAGCGGGCCAAGGACGTCTTCATCCGCTCGAACCTCCGCCTGGTCGTCGCGGTCGCCCGCCGCTATCCGCGCAGCGGCCTGCCCCTGCTCGACCTGATCCAGGAGGGGAACGCGGGCCTGGTCCGCGCCGTCGAGAAGTTCGACTACGCCAAGGGTTTCAAGTTCTCCACGTACGCCACGTGGTGGATCCGCCAGGCCATCACCCGCTCCATAGCCGACCAGTCCCGCACCATCCGCCTCCCCGTCCACCTGGTCGAGGAGCTGGGCCGGATCCGCCGTGTGCAGCGCGAGTTCAACAGGGAGAACGGCCGGGAGCCGGAGCCCGCGGAGATCGCCAAGGAGCTGTCCTCGACGCCGGAGCGCGTCATCGACGTCCTGGACTGGGCACGCGACCCCGTCTCGCTGAACATGGGCGTGGACGACCAGGGCGACACCCAGTTCGGCGACCTCCTGGAGGACACCTCCGCCGTCTCGCCCGAGCAGTCCGTCCTCTCCCTGCTGCGCAGGGAGGAGCTCGACGACCTGATAGGCCGCCTCGACCAGCGCACGGCGTCCATCATCAAGATGCGGTACGGCATCGAGGACGGCCGCGAGCGGACGCTGACGGAGGTCGGCAAGGAGCACGGGCTGACGCGTGAGCGGATCCGGCAGATCGAGAAGCACGCGCTTCTTGAGCTGAAGAAGCTGGCCAGGGACACCGGGTTCGACGCGGTGGCCTAGGGCGGCCGGCTGGGCGGGTGGGGGCTCATCGGCTCATCCCGTCGCCCTCCCCAGCCGTGACGCCAAGTCGGCCACGTACGAGACCAGCTCCCGCGGGGCGTGGACCGTGAAGTCGCAGTCCATCACCGCGAGGCGGATCGCCAGCCACTCGACGGTGCCCGAGACCGTCGCCCGCAGGCGGCAGCTGTGCTCGTCCAGGGGTTCCACCGGGCCGAGCGCCGATGTCAGGCGGGCGGCCACGAACGCCGCGGGGGCGGCGAACGTCACGTCCAGGTCGTAGGCCTGGCGGCCGCGCCACATGGAGTCGCGGATGAACTCCGCCGCGTCCCCCTTGGGCAGCTCACGCGGCACGAACCGCGCGCCCGTCGCGAACGGCTCGCTCACCCGGTCCACCCGGAAGGTCCGCCAGTCCTCGCGGTCGATGTCGAACGCCACGAGGTACCAGCGCCGCCCCGTCGAGACCAGCCGGTACGGCTCGGTGAGGCGACGCGACTGCGTGCCGTCACCCGCCCGGTAGCCGAACCGCAGACGTTCCTGGCCGGCCGCCGCCGACGCCATCACCGTCAGCGTCTCCGGCGCGATACTCGCACCGTCCCCGCTGGTCAGCGGCGTCGTCGCGATCTGCAACGCGGAGACCCGGTGGCGCAGTCGGGCGGGAAGCACCTGCTCCAGCTTGGCGAGCGCCCGTACCGACGCCTCCTCCACGCCCTCCACCGCGTGCCCCGCCCCGGCCCGCAGGCCGACCGCGATGGCCACCGCCTCCTCGTCGTCCAGGACGAGCGGCGGCATCGCCTTGCCCGCGACGAGACGGTAGCCGCCCGCCGCGCCCTGGCTGGCCCGCACCGGATAGCCGAGGTCCCGCAGCCGGTCGATGTCGCGCCGCACCGTGCGCCTGCTGACACCGAGCCGCTCGGAGAGCTCGGCGCCGGGCCACTCGCGGGGGGTCTGCAGGAGCGAGAGGAGCTGGAAGAGCCGGGCCGGGGTGTCCGTACCGGCCGCCGTACCGTCCGTCGTCGTCATGAAGCCCAGGATGCCGGACAACTAGGTCATGAGCTGTCCTATATGGCCTCTAGCCTGAACGGCATGACTTCACCGAGCACCACTTCCGCACCCGGGACGCCGGTGGCCGCCGGCGACCGGCGGCGCTGGTTCGCCCTGGCCATCGTGATGACCGCCGCCTTCATGGACCTCGTCGACGTGACCATCGTCAACATCGCGATCCCGTCCATCCAGCGGAACGAGGGCGCCTCCCTCAGCCAGATTCAGTGGATCACCGCGGGGTACGCGCTCGCCTTCGCCGCCGGCCTCATCACCGGTGGACGCCTCGGCGACATCCACGGACGCAAGCGGCTCTTCCTCATAGGGATCACCGGGTTCACCGTCGCCTCCGCGCTCTGCGGCTTCGCGGCGAACCCGGAGATGCTGGTCGCGTCGCGCATCCTGCAGGGCGGCATGGCCGCGCTGATGGTGCCGCAGGTGCTGTCGATCGTGCACGCCACCTTCCCCGCCCACGAGCGTGGCAAGGTCTTCGGCCTCTTCGGCATGGTCGTCGGCCTGGGGGCGGTCTCCGGACCGCTGCTCGGCGCGCTGCTCACCGAGTGGAACCTCTTCGGCCTGCAGTGGCGGCCGATCTTCCTCATCAACCTGCCGGTGGGCATCGCGGGCCTGCTGCTCGGCCGCAAGTTCATCACCGAGTCGAAGGCGCCGAGGGCCCTCAAGCTCGACCTCGTCGGCGTCGTCCTGGTCACGCTCGGCCTGCTCATGCTGCTCTACCCGCTCACCCGCGGACGTGAGCTGGACTGGCCGGTCTGGGGTTACGTCATGATGGGCGGCGCCTTCGTCGTCTTCGGCGCGCTCGTCGCGTACGAGAAGTGGAAGGCCGCGAAGGACGGTTCGCCGCTCGTGGAACTCTCGCTGTTCAAGGTCAAGAGCTTCGCCGCGGGCATCGCGGTGCAGACCGTGTTCGGTGTCGCCCTCGGCATCTTCTTCCTCGTCTGGACCCTCTACATGCAGATCGGCCTCGGCTGGACCCCGCTGCGCGCCGGGCTCACCGGAGTGCCGTTCTCCATCGCGGTCTCCGCGGCGGCCGGCGTCTCCGTGCAGCAGCTCGTGCCCCGGTTCGGCCGCAAGGTGCTGCAGACCGGCGCCCTGACGATGGCCGCCGGTGTGCTGATCTACATCTGGGAGGCCGACCGGTACGGCGCGGACATCGCGCCCTGGCAGATGGCGCTCCCGCTCGTCGTGATGGGCGTCGGCATGGGCCTGATCGTGGCCCCGATCACCGACGCGGTCCTCTCGGACGTCCCGCAGGAGCACGCCGGTTCGGCCTCCGGCCTCATCAACACCGTGCAGCAGATGGGCAACGCGCTCGGCCTCGGCCTGGTGTCGGTGGCGTTCTTCGGAGTGATCGACGACCGGGTCGCGCCGAACCGCATCCCCGCGGAGTTCGCGGACGGGTTCCAGAACGCGCTGTGGTGGGTGGCCGGCGTCCTCCTGGTCATCTTCCTGCTGATGTTCGCGCTCCCGGCGAAGCCGCGGCAGCATGTCGAGGGCGGCGGTGCGGATGAGACGGTGCCGGGTCCCGCGGCCGAGGCTGCGCCCGAGTCCGAGTCCGAGTCCGAGTCCGAGGGTGAGCCGGAGCCCGAGACCGCGTTGGTTCGCTGAGCGGGCCACCGCGCCCTGTGTGCACCGCGTACGACTGCCCTGTGTGCACCGCGTACGACTGCCCGGCCCGGGCGGAGCGTCAGACTCTCAGAGCTCCGCCCGGGTCGCCGCCGTGTCCAGCGACTCCAGGACCTCTCTCGGGTTGCCGCCCTTGGCCACCGCCTCGCCGATGTGGCGGCGCACCGCGCTCCTGACCTCGGGCCACGAGCCGAGGTGCGTCGGCTGGAACTGGGCCCGCGGCATCTGGTCGATGAAGTCCCACATCGGACGCTGCTTCGGGTCCTCGCGCAGCGCGTCCGACGCCGAGCTCGTCACCGGCAGCGCCGACTGGCTCCCGCCGTACGCCAGGGCCGACTTGCGGCCGTACAGGTGGCTCAGGAACGCGCCGCACTGCTCGCGCCGCCCGTTCCGCCTGAACGCCATCAGCCAGTCGTTGAGCCCCACGGGCGGCGCGGCGCCGCCGAGCTTCTTGGGGAACGGGGCGTGCGCGTAAGGGAACTTGGCCCGGTCGGCGGCGCCCATCAGGACCGGGTGCGCGATCATCATGCCGATCTTCCCGCGCAGGAACTGGGCGTACGCGTCCGTCCTCGTCAGCGACTTCGGGTCGGGGCCCGCGAGGCCCGGCCGCACGAGGTTGTCGCGCAGCCAGGTCAGGGTGGCGATGTTGCCGGCGCCTGCGAAGTCGTAGCCCGCGAGGCCCGCGTAGCCTCCGCCGTCCGCGAGCAGCCAGGCGAGTGCCTCGTCCTCGGCGGCCTCCGGACCGAGTTGCAGCCCGTACGGGGTGGGCACGCCGATCCCCTTCAACGCCTGGGCCGCGGAGCGCAGTTCGGCCCAGGACCGGGGCGCCTCGACGCGGGCCTGCTTGAACAGGGCCTTGTTGTAGAAGAGTCGCGGGGTGCTGGCCAGGAAGGGCAGCCCGTACTGGACGCGGTCGACCATGCCCGCCTCCGCGTAGGAGCGGATGAAATCGCCCTCGGTACGCACGTCGAAGAGGTCGGACGCGCCGTAGAGCTTGCCGTCCTCGGCGTAGGGCGCGAAGAAGTTGGACTGGGCGATGTCGGGGGCCTCGCCGTCCTTCACGCGCCGGGCCAGGGTCTCGTCGAGTTTGGCGAACGGGACGCGTTCGAGGTCGACTTCGATGTCCGGGTGGGCCTTCTTGAAGCCGGCGATGAGGCTGCCCCACTGGTCACCGATCGAGGAGCCCACGCTCTTGTCGTAGCTGGCCACGAGGAGCTTGAGCGGGGCATCGGTCTCCGCGGAACAGGCGCTGAGGCCGCCGGCGCCGAGCGCGGTGGCGCCGGCGAGACCGGCCGTATGGAGAAGGAACTGCCGACGACGCACCGCTGATTGCCACCCTTTGTTTGTTCCCGCGCATCCGGCGACGGCGGATGCGCACAGCCCGCGCACCGGACGCCATCTGCCCGCGCGTCTGGCACGCATCTGACGGTGGCAGATTCTGCCATACGGGCAGTGCGTGCCGATGAGTCGTGTCAGGAGACTGGCATAACCTGCCTGGCATGCCTGACATGCCTCCCGTTTCGCTCACGGAGCGACGCAAGAACGAGACCCGCCTGGACATCGCCCGCACCGCGGCGGCGCTCTTCGTCGCGGACGGGCTGCGGGCCACCCGCGCCGAGGACATCGCGCGGGCGGCGGGCGTCGCGCCGCGCACGTTCTACCGCTACTTCCCGACCAAGGAGGAGTCCGTCGCGCCGCTCTTCGCGGTGGGCGCGCAGCAGTGGGCCGAGGCGGTGCGCGGTGCGCCGGCGGAGCTGTCCGTTCCGGACGCGCTACGGCACGCGGTGCGGGAGGCGCTCGGGGCCGGGACGGCCGGGGCGGCCGAGCCCCTGGACTGGGTGCGGTCGTTGCTGCGCATGTCGGTGGAGAGCGCGGCGCTGCGTGCGGTGTGGGCGGACGCGTGCCACGCGTCGGAGCAGACGCTGCTGGCGGTCCTCGCGGAACGGTCGGGTGGCGAGGAGCGGACCGCCGAGCCGTCGCTGGAGCTGCGCCTGGCGGCGGGCATCGCGAGTACGGCGGTACGGGTGGCGGTGGAGACGTGGGCGTTGGGGTCTGACGGGGGCGAGGGGCCGGATGGGCTGGCGGGGCGCTGCCTGGGGGCGTTGGAGGGGTTTGCCTGGCCGTAGGTGCCGTAGGTGCCGTAGGTGGCGCGGGTGGCGTAGGTGCCCGTAGGGGCAGGGGGTTACGAGCCACCACCCCACAAGGCCCAAAGTCCGTTTGTGTCTGAGGCGTGCCCGAACCTGTTTACTTTCCCGAAACCCAACCGTACGCTGCGAGTGAAACCACAAGCTCGGGCATTCGGTGGAGGCAAACGGACATGTACGCACCGGAGCGGCAGCAGGAGATCCTGCGGCTCGCGCGGGACGGCGGGCGGGTCGACGTCCTCTCGCTGGCCGAGGAGCTCCAGGTCACCGCGGAGACCATTCGGCGCGACCTGAAGGCGCTCGACCGCGCAGGCCTCGTGCGCCGCGTGCACGGCGGTGCCATACCGGCCGGGCGGCTCGACTTCGAGCCTGACCTCACCGAGCGCGAGGGCACCGCCGCCGACGAGAAGGACCGCATCGCCCGCGCCGCCCTCGCCGAACTGCCAGCGGAGGGCAGCGTCATCCTCGACGCCGGCTCGACCGTGGCGCGGCTCGCGGCGGCGCTCCCACTGGAGTCGACGCTCACCGTCGTCACGCACGGACTGCCCACCGCCGCGCGTCTCGCCGACCACCCCGGCATCCAGCTCCACCTCATCGGCGGCCGGGTCAGGCAGCGTACCCGCGCGGCCGTGGACGCCTGGGCCCTGCGGGCGTACGGCGAGATCCGCGCCGACGTCGTCTTCCTCGCCGCCAACGGGTTCTCCGCGGAGAGTGGCCTCACCACCCCCGATCTCGCCGAGGCCGCCGTGAAGCGCGCGGCCGTCGCCGCGGCCCGCCGCGTCGTGCTGCTCGCGGACTCCGCCAAACACGGCCAGGAGCACTTCGCCCGCTTCGGCGACCTCACCGACGTGGACGTACTGATCACCGACACGGGCCTCGACCCCGCGGTCGCGGCCACCATCGAGGCCGCGGGCACGGAAGTAGTACGCGCGTGAGCAGGCAAGCAGCCGGTACGCGCGTGAGTACGGACGCAGCCGGTCCACGCGTGAGTACGGACGCATCCGGCACGCCCGAAGGCGCAGAAGCGGCCGGTACGCACATCAGCACGAAAGCAGCGGTACGCGCATGATCCTCACCGTCACCCCCAACCCCTCCCTCGACCGCACCTACGAGGTGCCCTCGCTCGACCGCGGCGAGGTCGTCCGCGCCACCGGCGACCGAATGGACCCGGGCGGCAAGGGCGTCAACGTCTCTCGGGCCGTCGCGGCGGCGGGCGTGCGGACGGTCGCCGTACTGCCGCTGGGCGGCGCGCCCGGCGCCCTCGTCGCCCGACTCCTCGACGAGCAGGGCATCGAGGCCGCCCCGGTGCCGGTGGCCGGACAGACCCGCTCCAACATCGCGGTCGCCGAGCCGGACGGCACGCTCACGAAAATCAACGCCCCCGGCCCCGAACTGTCGGACCAGGAACGGGAGAAGCTGCTCGCCACCGTAGGCGAACGGTCGGCCGGCGCCGACTGGATCGCCTGCTGCGGCAGCCTGCCGCGCGGCCTGAAGCCGTCGTGGTACGCCGAGCTGGTGGCCCGCGCGCACGCGGCCGGGGCCCGGATCGCCCTGGACACCTCGGGCCCCGCGCTGCTCGCCGCGCTCGCCGAACGCCCCGACGTCGTCAAGCCCAACGCCGAGGAGCTCGCCGAGGCCGTGGGCCGTCCCCTCACCACGGTCGGCGACGCGGTCGAGGCCGCGCGGGAGCTGCGGGCGTCGGGCGCCCGGGCCGTCCTCGCGAGCCTCGGCGCCGACGGCCAGCTCCTGGTCGACGCGTCGGGCACGTACTTCGCGAGCGCCCCCGTCGACGCCGTGCGCAGCAACGTCGGCGCCGGTGACTCCTCCCTCGCCGGGTTCCTGATCGCCGGCGGCGCGGGGCCCCGCGCGCTCGCCTCGGCCGTCGCGCACGGCGCCGCCGCCGTCCAGCTGCCGGGCAGCGTGATGCCGGCCCCCGCGGACCTCGTGCCGGACGCGGTCATCGTGACGGACGAGGTCCCGCTGGACCGCGTACTGACGGAGCCCGCCGCATGAAACCCGCCGCCATCCCAGCCCCCGCCGCCATCCAAGCCCCCGCCCCCGCCCACCGGGCGATACGCGTACGAAGGAGCCCGCGATGACCGAGATGATCACCGCGGACCTGGTCGACCTCGAAATCGACCTGTCCGCCGAAACCAAGGAAGCCGCGGCCCGTTCCCTCGCCGAGCGCATGGTGGCGCTCGGGCGCGTGAGCGACCTGGAAGGGTTCCTCGCCGATGTGGCGGCCCGCGAGGCGCAGATGCCGACCGGCCTGGACGGCGGCATCGGCATTCCGCACTGCCGCAGCGCGCACGTCACCGAGCCGACCCTCGCCTTCGGCCGGTCGGCACGCGGCATCGACTTCGGCGCGCCGGACGGCCCCGCGGACCTGATCTTCCTGATCGCGGCCCCGGCGGGCGCGGACGACGCCCACCTGACGATCCTGTCGTCGCTGGCACGGCAGTTGATGGACGCGGAGTTCACGGGCGCGCTGCGGTCCGCCTCGACGGCGGCGGAGGCGGCAGCCCTGATCAGGGGCGAGGAAGGAGGGGATGAAGGGGCGGCCGAAGGGGCGGCCGAAGCTTGCGGCGTCGAGCAGGACGGCGGGGGCATGGCTTCCGGCGGCGGGCGAGACGGCGGGCGCACGGCTTCCGGCGGCGGGCAGGACGGCGAGGACACGGCTCCCGGCGCCGCCCAACCGTTCCGTATCGTCGCCGTCACCTCCTGCCCCACCGGCATCGCCCACACCTACATGGCCGCCGAGTCCCTGGAGAACGCGGCCCGCGAGGCAGGCGTGGAGCTGACCGTGGAGACGCAGGGCTCCGCCGGCTTCACCCGTCTCGACCCGGCCGTCCTGGCCGCCGCGGACGCGGTGATCTTCGCCCACGACGTCCCCGTACGCGACAAGTCCCGCTTCGCGGGCAAGCCCACCGTCGACGTGGGCGTCAAGGCGGGGATCAACCGGCCCGCCGAACTCATCACGGAGGTACGGGAGAAGGCCGCGCGCGGCGAGACGACCGCCCCCGCGGGGCCGACCCCGGTCGAAAGCGCCGGGGACAGCGGCGACGGCTACGGCACCAAGCTGCGCAAGTGGCTGATGTCGGGCGTCAGTTACATGGTTCCCTTCGTCGCGGCGGGCGGCCTGCTCATCGCCCTCGGCTTCGCCATCGGTGGCTGGAAGATCGACAAGGCGCCGTCGGTCGCCGAGCACTTCATCTGGACCGACCACACCAGCTGGGCCGCCCTGCTCTTCCAGATCGGCGGCCTCGCCTTCGCCTTCCTGGTCCCGGTCCTCGCGGGCTACATCGCGTACGGAATGGCCGACCGGCCCGGCCTGGTCCCCGGCTTCGTCGGCGGCTCGGTCGCCGTCACCATCAACGCGGGCTTCCTCGGCGGTCTCGCCGCCGGTCTGCTCGCGGGCGCCGTCGTCATGGGCATCCAGCGGGTCCGCATCCCGGCCGTGCTGCGCGGCATCATGCCGGTGGTGGTGATTCCGCTGATCTCATCGGCGGTGGTCGGCTTCCTGATGTTCCTCGTCGTCGGCAAGCCCATCGCCTCCCTGCAGAGCGCGCTGACCGACTGGCTGGAGGGCCTCTCCGGCGCCAACGCGATCATCCTCGGCGTGATCCTCGGCCTGATGATGTGCTTCGACCTCGGCGGCCCGCTCAACAAGGTGGCCTACGCCTTCGCGATCGGCGGCCTCACCCATCCGACCGACGGAGGCCTCAAGGTGATGGCCGCGACGATGGCGGCAGGCATGGTCCCGCCACTCGCCATGGCGCTCGCCACGACGGTCCGCGGACGCCTCTTCACCAAGGCCGAGCGGGAGAACGGCAAGGCGGCCTGGTTCCTCGGCGCCTCCTTCATCACGGAGGGCGCGATCCCGTTCGCGGCCGCCGACCCGCTGCGCGTCATCCCCGCGTCCATGGCGGGCGGCGCGGTCACCGGCGCCCTGTCGATGGCGTTCGACTGCACGCTGCGCGCCCCGCACGGCGGTGTGTTCGTGGTCCCGCTGATCGGCCGGCCGCTGCTCTACCTGGTCGCGATCGCGGCCGGCGTCTGCGTCTCGACGGCCGTGGTCGTCCTGCTCAAGGGCGCGAGGAGGACGGGGCCCGCCGGGGCGGCCGGTACGGACGAGGAGACGTCCGCCGGTGCGTCGGCGGCGGACGCGTCCAAGGGGACGCGGGCGTCGGCGACCGTCTGAGCGCGCGGGCCGGACCGGTCCGCACGGGGGCAAATGGGTTCAGGTCCCGCAGTGTGCGACATGCGTCACTTCGGGACCTAAGTCCTGATCTCCCCTGTCGAAAGGTCCCGCCCTTGTTGTCTACTGGGCCGCATGTTCCAGGATGTCTCGATCGTTCAGCAGATAGGCGTGGCCGCGCTCGCCGTGGCGACCGTCGTCTGGGCCGTCGGCCTGGTGCGGGTGATGCGCAGGGACCGCTCCGGCGCCGAGGGGTGGAGCCGAACGCAGCCGCTGCGCGCGCTGCCGACCCAGCAGGGTCCGCCGCGGGCGGAGACCGTGGAACTCACCGCCGACGAGCGGGCCGCCTTCGCCGGTCTCGTACGGCAGTTCGGCGACGGACGCTCCTGACGCGAACGCTCCTGACGCGGAGGCTCCGGGCCTACGCGTCCTGCGCGTCCTGCGCGTCCTGCGTCTTTAGGGCCCTCACCGCTCAGCCCTGCGCCCGGGTGCCCTGGCCGCCTCGCCTGCTCCGGGCGCCCTGACCGCCTCGGGTCCGCGTCCATTCCTGGGCCCTGCGCTCCATCGCGGCGCGGGCCGCCTCCTCGGTCGCGTACACCTCGCACATGTGCCGCCCGTCGGGTGTGAGCGTGTGCTCCACCTCCCACAGGCTTCTCTCGCCGCCGTCGACGAGCAGGAACGCGTGCTCGTAGAGCGAGAAGGACATGCGCATCTCGCCGGTCAGGCAGGGGCGGCCGAACGCCTGGGTGATCTGGTGCGCGAACGCCGCGCGCAGCTCGCGCACGACGTCCTTGCCCGGCCGGTCGCCGTCCGGGTTCTCCGCGCGGCGCAGGAGGCGGCGCGCGTGGTCCGCGGAGCCGTCGGGGACGTACGCGTGGCGGGGGCCCGAGTCGGCGGGGAGCTGGAGCACGACGGGCCGGCCGCAGGCGGGCGGGTCGGGCGGCAGCGGCAGCCGCGAGGTGGCGACGCCCGCCTCCTCCTCGTCGGCGTAGATCTCGTGCGTCGGGGCGCTGCCCGGCGCGGTGTTGTGGACGAGCTCCCAGAGCGTAAGCACGGACGCGTCCGCGAGCAGCCAGGTGTGTCTGTACGTCTCGCGGTGCAGGCCCGAGCTGTGGTGGGCCGAGTGCAGCGAACTGTCGTGGGCGACGGCCGAGTCGAGATGGGCCAGCACCTCGTCCGGCAGGTCGAAGGAGTTCAGGGCGCGGCCGAGAAGTCGCTCGAGGTACTCCTCCGGGGAGTGCGGTTCGGGCGACTCGGGTGGCTCGTACGCGGTGTCGTACGGAACGCTCAAGGTTCTTCTCCCGGCGTTGCTACATGTCACCTGGTGAGTGCATACCGTAGCCCCTGGGTCCGACATCATGTCCGGGAACGGGAAAACGCGCGAGCCGCACGGGAAGTTCCCGCGCGGCTCGCGCAGTTGGGCTTCAGGGCCGGCCCGGGAGTGGGCCGGGAGTGGGCCGGGAGTGAGCCCGGAAAGCGGCGCGCGGTCAGCTCGCGCTGCCGGCCTTCCACTCGCTCCACGACATGTTCCAGCCATTGAGGCCGTTGTCCGGGGCGATGGTCTTGTCGGGGGAGCCCTTGACCGTCACGACGTCGCCGATCAGCGAGTTGTTGAAGAACCAGGCGCCCTGGGTGCCGGGGTCACCCGCACCGCGCGCGTCCTGGAGGCCGACGCAGCCGTGGCTGGTGTTGGCGCTGCCGAAGATCGAGGGCGAGCCCCAGTAGTTGCCGTGGATGAAGGTGCCCGACGAGGACAGGCGCATGGCGTGCGGCACGTCCTTGATGTCGTACTCCCCGCCGAAGCCGACCGTGTCGCCGTTCATCCGGGTCTGCGTGAACTTCTCCGAGATGACCATCTTGCCGTTGTACGTCGGGTTCGACGGGCTGCCCGCCGAGATCGGGACGGACTTGATGACCTTGCCGTCGCGCTCGACCGTCATCTTCTTGGCCTGCACGTCGACCGTGGAGACCTGGGCGCGGCCGACGGTGAAGGTGACCGTCTTGTTCTGCACGCCGGTGACGCCGTTCGCGCCCTTCACGCCGTCCAGGTTGATCTTCATCGTGACCTTGGACCCGGCCTTCCAGTAGTCCTCGGGCCGGAAGTCCAGGCGCTGGTTGCCGAACCAGTGGCCGACGACCTCCTGGCCACTGCTTGACGTCACCGTGATGTGCGACTGGACGTCCTTCTTCTCCGTGATCGCCTTGTCGAAGTTGAAGGAGACCGGCATGCCGACGCCGACCGTGGCGCCGCCGTCCGGCGTGTAGGTGCCGATGAAGCTGTTGGCCGAGGAGACCGTCGTGAACGTCGCGTTCTCGGTCGCCGCGTTGCCCTTGGCGTCCTTGGCGTTGGCGGTCACCTTGTACTTCGTGCCGCGCTCCAGCTGGGACTTGGGCTTCCAGCTGGTGCCGTCGCCGGAGATGGTGCCCTCGACCGCCGTGCCTGACGTCACCGACGTCATCTTCACGCTGGTCAGCTTGCCGTTCTTGACCCTGACACCGGTGGCGTTGATCGAGGCGTCGGTGGCACCGTCCTTGGACGAGATGGTGATGTCCGCACCCTTGGCGGCCGCGCTGCTGTTCTTGTCGTCCTTGGCGTCCGCGTCACCTCCACAGGCCGACAGGGTCAGCGCGCCCACGGCAGCGAGCGCGGTGGCGGCCAGCAGGGCACGGCGCCGGGGGTTGACTATGACCGACCTTGTCACGGGCTGCTCCAAGTAGGTGTTCTGATCCAGTACGAGTAAAGAGCGGCCGTGTGCGTCTGAAGGTTCCCGCCGGGCGGTGTGAGTGTGGGCACATTCAGTGCTTCAACGGGCGGGGTGTGGTTGGTATTTGACCCTATTTGGGCTGCCCTCCCGCCATCTGCCCACCTGCCCACCTGCCCACCTGCCCATCTGCCGATCTGTCACCGCCCCCCGTAGAGGTCGGGGTACGCGGGGAACGTGCCGCCCGGCGTCCTCACGGACTCCGCCGCCAGCATCGCCCGCACGATCGCCTCCGTCACGACGTCCGCGCCCGCGGCGAGGATCTCGTTGAGGGCGAGCGGTCTTTCGGCGGCCAGGGCGTGGGCGCCGGTGGCGAGGGCGAAGACCGTGTCGCCGTCGTTGAGGAGGTGCACGGGCCGCACCGCGCGCGCCATGCCGTCGTGCGACGTGCCGGCCAGCTTCTGCGCCTGCGCCTTGGTGAGTTCGGCGTCGGTCGCGACCACGGCCAGGGTCGTGTTCAGCGGTGGCGGCCCGTTCTCCGCGGCGGCCTCGGCGAGACGCCGCTTCGCCTCCTCGTGGACCTCGGGCGCCGGGCAACTCACCCGCCGCCCCGCGAAGTACTGCCCGTACAACGCGCCCGTCTCCGGGTCGACCGCTGAGCCCGCGGCGTTCGCCACGACCAGCGCGGCGACCGTGATCCCCGAGCCGAGGCGGACGCTCGCGCTGCCGATGCCGCCCTTGAAGCTGCCGACCACCGCGCCGGTGCCCGCGCCTACGCCGCCCTCCTCGACGGCGGCGAACAGTCCGGTGCGGGCGGCCGCCTCGACGGCCGCCCGGCCGGTCGCCGCGTCGGGCCTGGCCTTGAAGTCGCCACCCCGGCCCAGGTCGAAGACGCAGGCGGCCGGGACGACGGGGACGACGTGGGAGGGGTCGGGCCCGACCTGCACCCCCCGGCCCCGCTCCTCCAGCCACGCCACCACCCCGGACGCCGCGTCCAGCCCGTACGCACTGCCGCCGGTGAGGACGACGGCCTCGACCCGCTGCACCAGATTGCGCGGGTCGAGGGCGTCCGTCTCACGGGTGCCGGGGCCGCCACCGCGTACGTCGACGGCTGCGACGGCGCCGCCCTCGGGGGCGAGCACCACGGTGGTGCCGGTGAGCCGGCCGCCCCCGGTCCGCGTCGCGTGACCGACACGGAGCCCGGCGACATCGGTCAGGGACCCGGGCACGTTCGAGGCATCAGAGGTCATGGGGAAGGCGTACCACGAGCGTGGCCGTGCGGGGTGTCGGGGTGCCGGGGTGCCGGGGTGCCGTGCCCCGCACGGCATCGGGAGGTACCTGCCCGCCCGAGGTCCGAAGTCCCGTCAGCTCCCTCCTCTTTGGCCCGGCCACCCCGTGTCCTACGCCTCTGCCCGCGCGCGCCCGCGCGGGCGACCGTGGATATGTCAGGCCCCGTAACAAGGTCGGGACCCTGAGCGAACCGGGAACCAACATGACACCGCCTGCCGTTCGGCCAGCACCCACCGCTCCCCCGAGCGCGAGCCCGAGCGCGAACCCGAGCCCGAGCGCGAACCCGAACCCGAACCCGAGCGCGGGCACGACGTATGACCCCGCGCAGTACCGGCCCGGCCGCACCATCACCGACTGGGAGCCGGAGAACGAGCTCTTCTGGAAGTCCACCGGCCGCAAGGTCGCCGCCCGCAATCTGTGGATCGCGGTCCCCGCCCTCCTGGTCGCCTTCGTCGTCTGGCAGGTGTGGTCGGTCACCGCGACCAACCTGAAGGACGTCGGGTTCGGCTTCTCCACCTCGCAGCTGTTCTGGCTGACGGCGGTCCCGGGTCTGACGGGCGGCACGGCCCGGATCCTCTACACCTTCCTCGGCCCGATGATCGGCCAGCGCCGCTTCACCGCGCTCTCCACCGTCGTCCTGGTCGTCCCGCTGATCTGGCTCGGCGTCGCCGTCCAGGACCCCGGCACCTCGTACGGCGTGATGATCGCCATCGCGGCCCTCTGCGGCATCGGCGGCGCCAACTTCGCCTCGTCCCTCGCCAACATCGGCTTCTTCTTCCCCAAGAAGGACAAGGGCAACGCCACCGGCATCAACGGCGGCCTCGGCAACCTCGGTGTCTCCGTCGTCCAGCTGCTCACCCCGATCGTCATCACCAGCTCGGTCATCGCGGTCGGCTCGGCCCAGCACAGGGCGGACGGCTCGGCGGTCTGGCTGCAGAACGCGGCGTTCCTGTGGGTGCCGGTCCTGGTGATCCTGGCCGCCGTCGCGTGGTTCGGCCAGAACGACCTCAAGGTCGCCTCCACCCCGTTCAGCCAGCAGAAGATCATTTTCAAGCGCAAGCACAACTGGCTGATGACCTGGCTCTACGTCGGCACGTTCGGCTCCTTCATCGGCTTCGCCGCCGCCCTGCCCATGCTCATCAAGACCACGTTCACCCCGATCGACGCGGCCTACTCCGCGGCCACCTACGCCTGGATGGGCCCGGCCGTGGGCGCGCTCGCCCGCTGGGCCGGCGGCTGGATCGCCGACAAGATCGGCGGTGCGAGGGTCACCATCATCTCGTTCGTCGGCATGGCGCTCTCGATCATCGGCGTCATCAACTTCCTGCCCTCCGGCGGCGACGACGGCAACTTCTGGGGCTTCTTCGCCTGCTTCCTCTGCGCGTTCTTCTTCTCGGGCATCGGCAACGGCTCCACGTTCCGCCAGATCCCGGTGATCTTCCGTAACCAGCACCTGAAGGGCCTGACCGAGGGCACCCCCGCGTACGCGAAGGCGCTGAAGCAGTCGGAGATGGAGGCGGGCGCCGTCACCGGCTTCACCTCCGCCATCGCGGCGTACGGCTTCTTCTTCATCCCTGCGATGTTCGCCAACTTCCCGGTCACCGGGGCCATGTGGGGTTTCGTGGCCTTCTACGCCAGCTGCATCGCGGTCGCCTGGTGGTTCTACGCCCGCAAGAACGCGGAGTCGCCCAGCTGAACCGGGTGCCGTCCCGGCTTTCTTGTGAATGCATTCACAAGCGGACATGGGTCCAAAGTCCCGAAGGAACGCGCAGGTCAGAGTGGCTTCCCGCCTATTTCCTCGCGGTGCGACGGGACCTCCGGCCTCTGAACCAGGACCATTGCCGCCTCTCTGATCGATCAAAGAGGAGTGCAATGGAGGCAGAGCGAAGAAGCGACACGGAAGGTGCGGCTCATGACGGCCATTCCCGCGGAAACGACAGTGAACGGCGAGGCCTGGGACGGCTTCAAGGGCGGCCTGTGGCGGGACGCCATCGACGTCCGTGACTTCGTGCAGCGGAACTACACCCCGTACGAAGGAGACGGCTCCTTCCTGGCCGGCGCCACCGAACGCACCACCCAGGTCTGGCAGAAGCTCCTCTCGATGTTCCCCGAGGAGATCGAGCGCGGCATCCACGACGTGGACGTGAAGACCCCTTCGCGCATCGACGCCTTCAAGCCCGGCTACGTCGACGGCACCGCCGCCGACCACAAGGACCTGATCGTCGGCCTGCAGACCGACGCCCCGCTCAAGCGCGCCATCATGCCCAACGGCGGCTGGCGGATGGTCGAAGGCGCCCTCAACGCCTACGGCTACGAGGCCGACCCCGAGGTCAGGGACGTCTACACGCACTTGCGCAAGACCCACAACGAAGGCGTCTTTGACGCCTACACGCCCGAGATCCGCGCCTGCCGCTCCTCGGGCATCATCACCGGCCTCCCCGACGCCTACGGCCGCGGCCGCATCATCGGCGACTACCGCCGCGTCGCCCTCTACGGTGTGGACCGCCTGATCGCGGCGAAGGAGGCCGACAAGGCCTCCCTCGGCGAACGGTGGGCCACCGAGGACGTCATCCGCGGCCGCGAGGAGATCTCCGAGCAGATCAAGGCACTCAAGGAACTGAAGGCCATGGCGATGTCGTACGGCTACGACATCTCCCGGCCCGCCACCACCGGCCGCGAGGCCATCCAGTGGCTCTACTTCGCCTACCTCGCCGCCGTGAAGGAGCAGAACGGCGCGGCCATGTCGATCGGCCGCATCGACAATTTCCTCGACATCTACCTGCAGCGCGACATCGACGCGGGCCGCATCACCGAGACCGACGCCCAGGAGTTCATCGACGACTTCGTCATCAAGCTCCGCATCGTCCGCTTCCTGCGCACCCCCGAGTACAACGAGCTCTACTCCGGCGACCCGACCTGGGTCACCTGGTCGATGGCCGGCATCGGCGAGGACGGCCGCCCGCTGGTCTCGCGCACCACCTTCCGTGCCCTGCAGACCCTCTACAACCTCGGCCCGGCCCCCGAGCCGAACCTCACGGTCTTCTGGTCGCGGCGACTGCCCCAGGGTTTCAAGGAGTTCGCCGCCAGGGTCGCCATCGACACCTCGGCCATCCAGTTCGAGTCCGACGAGCTGATGCGCCCCAAGTACGGCGACGACACCGCGATCGCCTGCTGCGTCTCGGCCATGGCCGTCGGCAAGCAGATGCAGTTCTTCGGCGCCCGCGTGAACGTCGCCAAGGCGCTCCTCTACGCGATCAACGGAGGACGCGACGAGAGGACGGGCAAGACCGTCGTCGAGGGCTTCACCCCCGTCGAGGGCGAGTACCTGGACTACGCGACCGTCGTGCGCCGGTACGACGCGATGCTCGACTGGCTGGCCAAGACGTACGTCCACGCGCTCAACGTCATCCACTACATGCACGACAAGTACGCCTACGAACGCATCGAGATGGCGCTGCACGACCAGGAGGTCCTGCGCACCATGGCGTGCGGCATCGCGGGCCTCTCGGTCGCCGCCGACTCGCTCTCGGCGATCAAGCACGCGAGGGTCAAGGTGATCCGCGACGACAGCGGCCTCGCCGTCGACTACGAGATCGAGGGCGACTACCCCGCCTACGGCAACAACGACGACCGCGCGGACGACATCGCCCGGCGCATCGTGCACGACTTCATGGCGAAGGTCCGCGAGCACCCCACCTACCGCGGCGCGGTGCACACCCAGTCGGTGCTGACCATCACCTCGAACGTCGTCTACGGCAAGAAGACCGGCAACACCCCCGACGGCCGCCGCGCGGGCGAGCCCTTCGCCCCCGGGGCCAACCCGATGAACGGCCGCGACGAGCACGGCTACATCGCCTCCGCGATGTCGGTCGCCAAGCTCGACTACGACGACGCCGAGGACGGCATCTCGCTGACCAACACCATCACCCCCGACGCCCTCGGCCGCACCCCCGAGGAGCGGATCGCGAACCTCGCCGGCGTCCTGGACGGCTTCATGGCGAGCGACGGCTTCCACATGAACGTCAACGTGCTCGACAAGGCGACGCTGGAGGACGCCATGGAGCACCCGGAGAACTATCCGCAGCTCACGATCCGGGTGTCCGGATACGCGGTCAACTTCATCCGGCTCACCCGCGACCAGCAGCTGGACGTCATCAACCGCACCTTCCACGGCTCGCTCTGAGCCACCGGTTCCCTCCGGGGAGCCGCCCCTGAACCGCGGCCCTGGGGCCGGTCCCTCACCCCGGCCCCGGGCGCCGCGCACACCACGCACTGCCAGTAGCCCGGGAGTTCCGTCATGGCTGTCCTCACCCCCGCGGCGGTCGCCACGCACCGCCCCGTCACCGGCTCGGTCCACTCCTGGGACCTGTCCACCGGTGTGGACGGGCCGGGGTCGCGCTTCGTCACGTTCCTCGCCGGATGCCCGCTGACCTGCCTGTACTGCCACAACCCCGACACGTGGCGGATGCGCGCGGGCAAGCGGACCACGGCCGACGACGTGATCGCTGAGGCCGCCAAGTTCACCCGGTTCATCTCGGCCGCCGGGGGCGGGGCCACCGTCAGCGGCGGAGAGCCCCTCCTGCAGCCCGTCTTCACCGGCGAACTCCTGCACCGCTTCAAGCACGAACTGGGCCTGCACACCGCGCTCGACACGTCCGGCTTCCTCGGCGCACGCGCCACCGACGCCCTGCTGCGCGATGCCGACCTGGTCCTGCTCGACATCAAGTCCTGGGACCCCGGCGCCTACCAGCGGATCACCGGCCGTCCGCTGCGGCCCACCCTCGACTTCGCCCACCGTCTGGCCGGACTCGGTCAGGAGACCTGGATCCGCTTCGTCCTCGTCCCCGGACTGACCGACGATCCGGCGAACATCGAGGGCGTCGCCCGCTTCGCCGCCTCGCTCGGCAACGTGTCCCGCGTCGACGTACTGCCCTTCCACAAGCTGGGTGAGGCGAAGTGGGACGCGCTCGGCAAGGATTTCGCCCTGCGCGACGCCCCCTCGCCCACCCCGGCGCAGGTGACCGCGGCGAAGGAGATCTTCGCAGCTCAGGGCCTCAAGACAGTCTGAGGGGAACTGCTCGCGGAAGCCGTCGGGGGGCCCGGCGTACCCTGGAGGCATGAGCACCGCCCCCGCCCCCGAACCGCGAGATCCGGACGAGCCGAAGGCTCCGGAGGGCCCGACGGCTCCGAAGGCCCGGAAGGACCCGAAGAAGCGGCCGGGGAACGCCCTGGTCTTCGACGATCCGCTGTCGCAGCAGTCTTCGGACGATACGGACCGGGGGTGGGGCGAGCGGGCCGAGGCGGGCAGCGACAGCGCCGCCGACCTCGCACGCTTCCTCGACGAGAAGCCGCCCCACCACATCTGAGCCCGCGCTGCGGCCCGCGTCACGGCCCCCGCTGCCGCTCGGGCTACGCGTCGGGCTACTCCTTGCGGGGCCCCGGCCCGCGCTGCGCCACCAAGGTGTCGCGGATCTCCTTGAGCACCTCCAGCTCGGTGATCTCCATGACCTCCTTCGTGCCCTCCTTCTCGGCCCGCCGGGCCGCCATCCGCGCCAGGTACTTGGCCATGGGCAGCACCATCAGGAAGTACACGACGGCCGCGGTGATCACGAACTGGAGGACCGAGCTGAGCACGGATCCCCACATGATCGGGATGCCGTCGGTGACCTCGCCCGCCTTGTTCACGTGGCAGGGAGACTTGAGGCACGAGCTGTAGTGGTCGAGATCCTTCGTCCCGAAGGCGCCGACGAGCGGGTTGATGACGCCCTTGACCACGGAGTTCACGATGTTCGTGAATGCGGCGCCGATGACCACCGCGACCGCCAGGTCGACGACGTTGCCGCGCATCAGGAAGGCCTTGAAGCCCTCCCAGACGCCCGGTTCCTTCTTCTCGCTCACCACGAGGCCTTTCGTTGCATGTGCGGGTTGCGGAACAAACGACTTCGCAACCTACGTCAGACCATGGCGCACCTGTCCAATGCGCGCACACCAACGAGCTACTTGACAGGCTGTCAGTGCGATCGTGAATGGTCCGGCTCATCGCAGGGTCACCGCCAGACGCGCGTTCGCCGCGGCCCCGGCGAGCCGTGCCGCCGTCTCCCTCGGTACGGATAGGACCACCAGGGCGCCGCTCTCCGCGGGACCGTCCCCCGGCTCGGGCACGTCGGACACCCGCGCCCCCGACGCCACCACCCGCGGCTCGGTGCTCTCGCCGGGCGAGCCACCGGCGGCGATCACGTCGACCCGGTCGCCGGGGCGCAGCAGGCGCACCGCGTCCGCGTCCGCGATCCGCACCGGCGCCGTCACCGTCGTCTGCTCGGCCGAGGTCCCGAAGGCCCGCCGCTCCCGTACCGGGTCCGCCGTGGCCGCCGCCTCCTGCGGGGCAGGCGCGGGAGCCCGCGGCGCCGTGACCGCGAGGGCCGCCGCGGTCATCGCGAGTCCCACGGCCATCGCCCGCCGTCTGTGCCGCAGCAGCAGGCGCAGCCGCGGATGCCCGCCGCGTACTCGCACGGGCGGGAAGTGGGGGACCGGGCAGCCGTCTGCCGGCCGGGCCCGGGAAGGGAGGTGCGAGATGTGCGTCATGACGACCACCGCCTGCGGTGCGAGGAATTCGGCTTGCGTTCTCACGATGCAAGTCCGCGCCGAATCCCGCTGAGGCCCGTGGACTACTCGCCGGTTGTGGACAACTCCCTCACCCGAAGGGGAGGTTCCGCCTATCCGGCCGCTCTGGCGCGCTTACGGCAGCCGGATCCCCGGGTCCATCCCGCCCAGCGCCCCCGCACACAGGCAGCCCTCGCGCTCCCCGCTCGTCGGCAGCGCCGCCACCGCGTCGAACAGCACGTCCCGCAGCCGGCCCACATTGGCGGCGAACACCCGCAGGACCTCGTCGTGCGAGACGCCCTCGCCGGTGGACGCTCCCGCGTCCAGGTCCGTGACCAGCGCCAATGACGTGTAGCAGAGCTCCAGTTCCCGGGCGAGCGCCGCCTCCGGATGCCCGGTCATGCCCACCACCGACCAGCCCTGCGCTGCGTACCAGCGGGACTCGGCCCGCGTCGAGAAGCGCGGGCCCTCGATCACGACGAGCGTCCCGCCGTCCACCGGCTCCGCCCAGTCGCGGCCGCGGGCGGCCTTCAGCGCGGCGGCGCGGCCCGCGGGACAGTAGGGGTCGGCGAGCGACACGTGCACGACGTTCGGCACGCTGCCGTCGGGCAGCGGCACCCCGTCGAAGTAGGTCTGGGCACGGCTTTGCGTGCGGTCCACGAGCTGGTCGGGCACGAGGAGGGTCCCGGGCCCGTACTCGAGCCGCAGTCCGCCGACCGCGCAGGGGCCGAGCACCTGGCGCACGCCGACCGAGCGCAGGGCCCAGAGGTTGGCGCGGTAGTTGATGCGGTGCGGCGGCAGGTGGTGGCCGCGGCCGTGCCGGGGGAGGAAGGCGACCCTTCGACCCGCGACCTCACCGACGAAGAGGGAGTCGCTCGGCACCCCGTAGGGGGTGTCGACCTGGATCTCGGTCACGTCGTCGAGGAAGGAGTAGAAGCCGGAGCCGCCGATCACGCCGATCTCGGCCCGCGCGGCGTTCGCCGTGTTCACCATGGCCCGCACAGTAGCCCGGTCGGGGAACGCCGACGACCCCGCCGTCACCAGGACGGCGGGGTCGCACGGAGGACGTGCGGGAAAGCTTTAGGCGGCCGAGCTCGACGACGTGGACGTCGAGGCGGAGCCGGACGACTTCGAGTCCGAGGACGAGGAGGACGAGGCCGCCTTCGAGTCCGAGGAGCCCGACGAGGACGAGCCCGCTGTCGAGGACTTCGACGACGCGTTGGCCGGCGTGCTGCTCGACGACGAGCCGCGGCTGTCGTTGCGGTAGAAGCCGGAGCCCTTGAAGACGATGCCAACCGCCGAGAACACCTTCTTGAGGCGTCCGTTGCAGTTGGGGCACTCGGTCAGGGCGTCATCGGTGAACTTCTGCACCGCCTCGAGGCCCTCGCCGCACTCGGTGCACTGGTACTGGTACGTCGGCACTTGCTTCCTCCTGGCACTCTCACTCGATGAGTGCTAACGACGGTCCATAGTGACGTATTCCGCGAGATCAGTCCACCGACACCGGCACGCGGTGACCGACGCCACGCGCGACCGTGCGGCTGGAGGGCTTGGGAACGAGCCGCGACCGGAGCGTCACGAGGACCATGAGGGCCAGTGCCGTGCCGCCCAGCGGGACCAGGAAGCCGGCCCCGTCCCAGAGGCGGTCCTCCAGCTGCCCGGCGACCGTGACGGCGGCCGCCTGGCCGAGCGCGACCGCGCCGGTCAGCCAGGTGAAGGCCTCCGTGCGGCCGGTAGGCGCGACCAGCTTGTCGACCAGGGTGTAGCCGGTGATCAGCGCGGGCGCGATGCAGACGCCGACCAGCAGGCCGAGCCCGGCGAGCAGCAGCACGGAGTGCGCGGCCCACAGGCCCGAGGCCATCAGGGTCAGCGCCGTGTACCCGACGAGGAGGCGCCGCTGCGGGGAGACCTTCCAGGCGATGGCGCCGCAGACGACACCGGAGAGCATGTTGCCCGCCGCGAACGTGCCGTACAGGACGCCGATGAGGCCGGGCTCGCCGATCGACTCGGTGAAGGCGGCCAGCGAGACCTGCATGCCGCCGAAGACGGCGCCGATGCCGAGGAACGTCGCGATCAGGACCCGCACCCCGGGGATGCGCAGCGCGGAGACGTGCTCCACGCGCGCGTGCCCTTCGTGGTGGGAGGAGGGCTTGGGCTGAGTGCTCTTCTGCGCGGCGAAGAGGAGGCCGCCGACCAGCGTGAGTCCGGCTTCCGTCAGGAGGCCGGCGGAGGGGTCGATGGTGGTGCACAGCGCGGTCGCGACGAGCGGGCCGAGGACGAAGGTCAGCTCGTCGGTGACCGACTCGAAGGCGGCCGCGGTGGTGGCCAGCGGGGAGTCCTGGAGCTTGACGCCCCAGCGGGCCCGCACCATGGGGCCGATCTGCGGGGTCGAGGCACCCGCGGGGACGGCGGCGACGAAAAGTGCCCACAAGGGGGCGTAGGAGAGCGCGAGCACCGTCAGCGCGACGACGGACGCGGAGTGCACCAGGATGCCCGGCACCAGCACGGCGCGCTGGCCGAAACGGTCGGCGAGCTTGCCGCTGAAGGGAGCGAAGAGCGCCATGGAGACACCCGTGGCGGCCGAGACGGCGCCCGCGGCACCGTACGAGCCGGTGGTGTGCTGCACGAGCAGCACGATGGAGATGGTCAGCATCGCGAACGGCTGGCGCGCCGCGAAGCCGGGCAGCAGGAACGTCCAGGCGCGCGGGGTGCGAAGGAGCTGTCCGTAGCCGGGGCGGGATTCGGTGACCGTGGATGCCACGGCCCGTGCCTTTCTGCCGCCTGGTAGCGCGCCCCCCTTTTAGGGCGGCGGCGCCGAGAGCTGTCCTCTTGCGCGGAACTGCGGTAGATGCCGGGGCCCACTGCGGGGGCGTCACGGCCGCCATACGGTCGCGCCAGCTCTGCTTCAGGCAGAGTTGGTCGATCAGATGCCTTCATCGTACAGGGGGAGGTCCCATTTGGCCCTGTGATTGCGGCCGATGAGACCCCCGCCACCTACGATTGGTGTTTTTCTCCGTCGGTTCCCAGCCAACTGGCCAGCTTGCCGCCGCGGCCGACCGCGCGCAGCCGCTTCTCCGCGGCGTCCCGCACCGGGTCGGTCGCCACCACGAGGAGTTCGTCGCCGCGCCGCAGCACCGTCGTCGGCAGCGGCACGAACGATTCTCCGTCGCGCACCACCAGCGTGACGGCCGACCCCGGGGGCAGCCGCAGCTCACCGACCTCGACGCCGTGCATGCGGGAGCCCTGGGGGATGGCCACCGAAAGCAGATGCCCTTGCAGCCGCTCCAGGGGCGCGGACTCGACGCCCAGGTCGGCTGCCTCGGAGGAGTCGCCGAGCCGCAGCTTCCTGGCCAGCCAGGGCAGCGTGGGGCCCTGGATGAGGGTGTAGACGACGACGAGCACGAAGACGATGTTGAAGATCCGCTGGCTGTCCTCGACGTCGCTCACCATCGGGATGGTCGCCAGGATGATGGGCACGGCGCCGCGCAGCCCGGCCCAGGACAGCAGCGCCTTCTCCTGCCAGGGCAGGCGGAACGGCAGGAGGCTGATCATGACCTCCAGTGGGCGTGCCACCACGGTCAGGACCAGGCCGATGAGGATCGCGGGCCAGGTGTCGTCGAGCAGGTCGTGCGGGGTGACCAGGAGGCCGAGCAGGACGAACATGCCGATCTGGGCGATCCAGCCGAGCCCTTCGGCGAAGCCGCGGGTGGCGGGCCAGTGGGGCAGCCTGGCGTTGCCGAGGGCCATCGCGGCGAGGTAGACGGCGAGGAAGCCACTGCCGTGCGCCATGGCGCCCGCCGCGTAGGCGGTGACCGCGATCGCCATGACGGCGATGGGGTAGAGGCCGGAGGCGGGCAGCGCCACGTGCCGCATGCCGTAGGCGCCGAGCCAGCCGACCGCGAGGCCGATCGTGGCGCCGATCGCCAGCTCCAGGGCGATCTCGCCGATCAGTACGTACCAGTCGTCCACCGGGCCCGCCGTGGAGAACGCCACGACGAGGATCACGACGGGGGCGTCGTTGAACCCGGACTCCGCCTCCAGCATGCCCGTCACGCGCGAGGGGAGCGGCACCTTCCGCAGGACCGAGAAGACCGCGGCCGCGTCCGTGGACGAGACCACCGCGCCGATGATCAGCGCTTGGCGCCATTCGAGTCCGACGAGGTAGTGGGCGCCGGCGGCCGTGACGCCGACGCTGACGGCGACGCCGACGGTCGAGAGCACGGCCGCCGCGGGCAAGGCGGGTTTGATCTCTTTCCACTTCGTCCCGAGGCCGCCCTCGGCGAGGATCACGACCAGGGCGGCGTAGCCGATGACCTGGGTCAGTTCGGCGTTGTCGAAGTGGACGTCGCCGATGCCGTCCTGGCCCATGGCGATGCCGATGCCGAGGTACAGCAGCAGGCTGGGGAGCCCGCTGCGCGACGAGATGCGGACCGCCGCCACCGCGACGAGCAGAACGAGCGAGCAGACGAGCAGGAGCTGGTTGAGGTGGTGGACAGTCAGGGGCCGTTCCTTCCTCCGTGGAGCCGAGCACTACGTAGCGGAGCCGGGCACTACGTAGGAGTACTTCGTTACCTTACCTAATTGTTAACGCTTTCTTGATGTCATCGAATGACTATTCGATCTCATGGGGGCCGGGTTCCTGACTCCGCGTCCGGAGCCGCGACGCCCTGCGCCTATGGTTGCTCCAGCGCTCCCAGAGCCGCCCCAAGTCGACAGCACAGCCCGCCCTGCCGCTCGCGTAAGGACAGCAAGGACAGCGATGCCCTCCAACACCACCGCCTCTTCCGGTCATAAGTCCGGCAAGAAGAAGAAGGGGCGCCGAGCCCGACTCGTCGTGATCGTCCTGGTCCTGGCCATCGTCGGAGGCATCGGCTTCGGCGCGTACTGGAGCGTCAGCACCGTGCGCGCCTCCTTCCCGCAGACCAAGGGATCGATCAAGCTCGACGGTCTGGCCGCCAACGTCGACGTGAAGCGCGACGGAAACGGAATCCCGCAGATCTACGCCGACTCCGACGCCGACCTCTTCATGGCGCAGGGTTACGTCCAGGCGCAGGACCGCTTCTGGGAGATGGACGTACGCCGTCATATGACCTCCGGGCGGCTCTCCGAGATGTTCGGCAAGAGCCAGGTCAAGACCGATGAATTCCTCCGCACGCTCGGCTGGCACCGGGTGGCGGAGAAGGAGTACGACACCAAGCTCTCGCCGCGGACGAAGAAGTACCTCCAGGCGTACGCCAAGGGAGTCAACGCCTACCTCGACGGCAAGGACGGCGAGGACATCTCCGTCGAGTACGCCGCGCTCGGCTTCAAGAACGACTACAAGCCGCAGCAGTGGACGCCCGTCGACTCCGTGGCCTGGCTCAAGGCCATGGCCTGGGACCTGCGCGGCAACATGCAGGACGAGATCGACCGCTCCCTGATGACGAGCCGCCTCGGCCCGTCGCAGATCAAGGACCTGTACCCCGAGTACCCGTACAAGCGGAACAAGCCGATCGTCCGGGAAGGCGCCTACGACAGCGCCACCGAGAAGTACGACCCCGAGGGCACGGCCGGCGGTACGGGTGCCGGAACTGGCACGGGTGCCGGAACTGGCACCGGTACGGGAACAGGTACTGGCACGGGTACTGGCACCGGTACGGGAACGGGTACTGGCACCGGCACGGGTACCGGCACAGGCACCGGCACCCAGTCCGGAACCGGAGGCACCGGCGGAACCACGGGATCCGGCATCGCAGGCGGCACCCAGAGCACCGAAGGCATGACCTCGCAGCTCTCGGGCCTCTCTGACGCCCTGGACGAGGTCCCGTCCATCCTCGGCCCGAACGGCAACGGCATCGGCTCGAACTCCTGGGTCGTCTCCGGCAAGCACACCATCACCGGCAAGCCGCTCCTCGCCAACGACCCGCACCTGGCCCCGCAGCTGCCCTCCGTCTGGTACCAGATGGGCCTGCACTGCCGGTCGGTCTCCGACAAGTGCGGGTACGACGTCTCGGGCTACACCTTCTCCGGCATGCCGGGCGTGGTCATCGGCCACAACAAGGACATCGCCTGGGGCATGACGAACCTCGGCGCCGACGTGACGGACCTCTACCTGGAGAAGTTCACCGGCGACGGCTACCTCTCCGGCGACAAGGTGGTGCCCTTCACCACGCGCGCGGAGACCATCAAGGTCGCGGGCGGCAAGTCGAAGAAGATCACGGTCCGCGAGACCGACAACGGTCCGCTCATCTCCGACCGCGACGACGAACTGGTCAAGGTCGGCAAGAAGGCCCACGTCGACACCGCGGCCCCCGACCGGGGCGACGGCTACGGAGTGGCGCTGCGCTGGACCGCCCTGGACCCCGGCAAGTCCATGGACGCCGTCTTCGAGCTCAACCGGGCCGAGAACTTCAAGCAGTTCCGCAAGGCGGCCGCCTCTTTTGAGGTGCCCTCCCAGAACCTGATCTACGCCGACACCAAGGGCAACATCGGCTACCAGGCGCCCGGCAGGATCCCCACCCGCGGCAAGGGCGACGGCTCGCTCCCGGCGCCGGGCTGGGACCCGGACTACCGCTGGACCGGTTACATCCCGCAGAGCGCGCTGCCCTACGAGTACAACCCGGAGCGGGGCTACATCGTCACCGCCAACCAGGCCGTGATCAGCGACAAGTACCCGTACAAGCTGACCTCGGACTGGGGCTACGGAGCGCGCAGCCAGCGGATCGACGACCTCATCCAGTCGAAGATCAAGAACGGCGGCAAGATCTCCACCGAGGACATGCGCCTCATGCAGATGGACAACAGCAGCGAGATCGCCAAGCTGCTCGTGCCCAAGCTGCTGAAGATCGACATCAAGGACAAGTACGTCCGCGAGGCGCAGAAGCTCCTGGAGGGCTGGGACTACACCCAGGACGCCGACTCGGCAGCCGCCGCGTACTTCAACTCCGTCTGGCGCAACATCCTCAAGTTGGCCTTCGGCAACAAGCTCCCCAAGGAGCTGCGCGTCAAGGGGCAGTGCCTGAACGTCGAGCCGGCCGGCAACACCGGCCCCGCCGACGAGGGCAAGAAGGTGCGCGAGTGCGGCGAGCGCGACGCGGACTCGGCCCAGCCGGACGGCGGCGACCGCTACTACGAAGTGGTCCGCAAGATCATCGACGACGAGACCAACGACTGGTGGAAGGCGCCGGCGACCCGCACCGACAAGGAGACGAAGAACCGCGACCAGCTGTTCAAGCGGGCCCTTGAGGACGCGCGCTGGGACCTGACGGCCAAGCTGGGCAAGGACATCGACACCTGGAGCTGGGGCCGCCTGCACCGGCTCACGCTGAAGAACCAGACGCTGGGCACCGAAGGACCCGGCTGGCTGCAGTTCGTGCTCAACCGCGGCCCGTGGAACCTCGGCGGCGGCGAGGCCGCGGTCAACGCGACCGGCTGGAACGCGGCGGGCGGCTACGGCGTGATCTGGGTGCCGTCGATGCGCATGGTGGTGAACCTCAAGGACATGGACAAGTCCAAGTGGATCAACCTCACCGGCGCGTCGGGGCACGCGTACAACGACCACTACACCGATCAGACGGACAAGTGGGCCAAGGGCGAACTCCTGCCGTGGGCCTACACGGAGAAGGCGGTCGAGGGCAGTACGAGCGACAAGCTGGTGCTCCGCCCCTGACGACCGCACACGGCACGCACTGAAAGGGCCCTCCACGCACGGGCGAATTCAAGGGGTCGTCGCAACACGGTGATCAACTGGCTGTTGCCAGGAGCTTAGCGAGGCGCTCGGCTGGGGTTTCCCAGCCGAGCGTTTT